>JAQTRU010000011.1 GCA_028711655.1 Patescibacteria group bacterium | reverse complement strand
GATCCCTGGATAATCTTGTTGTTCTATTATTTATTGATGTATCCATAAGATATTCCGACTACACATATTTAATTTTATTTTACCTTATTTTAAATAAAAAATAAACAAGTTCGTATATAACTTGTTATCGGAAATTTCTGTTGCCCCTCAAAACATTTAAGTATCAGCTCCTCTTTTTTATATAATTATGGACAAATCAAAACAAGCAAGTTCTGTATATGATAAAATTGCAGAACCTTATGCAAAAGAGTTTTCAAAACCTTCAGAATATATAGAAGAATTTTTGGCTCTGCTTCCAAAAGACGCAAAAATTCTTGATGTTGGTTGTGGTGTAGGAGTAGATGCTGGATTTATGGAATCCGAAGGTTTTGAAATTATTGGTATAGATTTGTCAAAAGAAATGCTTAATATTGCAAGACAAAAATTTCCTCAAATTGATTTTAGACAGCAAGATATTAGAACATTAGATTTTCCTCCTAATTCTTTTGATGGAATTTTAGCTTCTTGCTCTCTAATTCATATTCCTAAAAAAGATGTTCCTGCTCTTTTAGAAAAATTCCACCAAATTCTTAAAAAAGATGGTGCAATCTATATTGCATTTCAAGGAGGAAAATCAGAGGAAATTTTTATCGATGAACCTTTCAAACCCGATGAAAAACTTTTCTTAAATATCATTTCTTTTGACGAGGTTCAGAACTTGCTTGTTAAAAATGGGTTCTCTATTGTGAAACACTATGAACGAGAACCAAAATCAAAAGAGGAGCTGAATTATACTAAACTCTATGTAATAGCTAAGAAGTAACGGGGCAACAGAAACTCAAGGGGACGCTGCGCTTTCGTCGCTACGCTCCTCACCCTCATATAACAGGCATTAACAGGAAAATCACTCGGCTCGTGATTTTCCCAAATTGAGTTCTCAGCTCTGTTCCCTTCGGTCACGAGGAGAACTCAACTTCTGTTAATGCCGATGCTAAATATGCAAATTTTTTAAAATCAACTATATGATTTACCTGAAAAATACTTATAGATTCCTCAAACATATCCTTGTTATTCCTCTGGTCTCAACTTTGGTTGTGCCACTATTAATAATGGATGTTTGGGCGGAAATGTATCATAGAATCTGTTTCCCCTTGATGCGTCTGCCTTATGTTAGGCGCAAAGACTATATCAAAATAATGGATCGCGCCAAATTGCCTTATCTTAATTTCATTCAAAAGCTTTACTGTATGTATTGCGGCTACGGAAATGGTGTAATTCGCTATTGGGCAAAGATGGCTGCAGAAACCGAACTTTATTGGTGTGGCATTAAGCACGAAAAAGACCGCGATAAATTTCCGCCCAAACACCAAGAAAATTTTTCAGAATACGGAGACGAGAACGACTTTAAAAATAAGTATTACCGGAAGAATTAAAAAAAATTTACGTACATCGTATAACACCGAATATACGTGAACGTTATATGAAATAAAATTAAACTACATGCTTCCAAAACCCTACAAAAACGCAATAATCTATGAGGATAAAAAACTTTATGCTTGTTTGGCCAATGAACCTATTACGGATGGCCATACGGTAGTTGTCTGGAAAGATAAGGTTGCGGATTTGCATCTGCTCACCAGAAAAAACTACGAGTATTTAATGAAAAGGGTAAACGAAATCAGAAATGCAATGTTAAAAGCGTTGGGGGTTGAAAAGGTCTATCTGTTGTACATGGACGAGGCGAAACAAGTTCATTGGCACCTAGTGCCCCGGTATGGCAAAACGGGTTTTGTAAATTTACTGCAAAAGCCCGGAAAAATAAAAGACTTCTCGCTTGATGATAAAATACGAGAGCATTTAAACATAAAAGTTTAATTTACATCCGATACTTTACAAACTATAACAAGGAAGCAAGGCAAAAACTTCAAATACGCAGAAACGTGTATCTTAATATTAATTACTTGTTATAAAAATGCGTTTGTGGTCAATCCATCCAAAATATTTAGATAAAAAGGGGCTGTTAGCGGTTTGGAGAGAATGTTTGCTGGCTAAAAAAGTTCTTGAAGGCAAAACCAAGGGCTATAAATATCATCCGCAATTGATTCGTTTTAAAAATTACAAAAATCCGCTAGCCGCAATTAACGCTTATCTTTTTGAAATTTACAAAGAAGCCAAAAAAAGAGGATATAATTTTGATAAAAAAAAGATAAAAATCGTTAAATTGAAAAATAAAATTCCTGTTAATTCGGGACAAATTAAATTCGAATTTAAACATCTGTTAAAAAAACTCAAGTTAAGAGACGGGGGAAAATACAAAAAAATAAATTTATTGAAAAAAATAGAGATAAATCCTGTCTTTTTCGCAGTTCCCGGAAAAAGAGAAAAATGGGAAAAAACATAAAGGCTTTATCCGAAATTCCTCTCAATCGCATCGTAATATGAAATATAATTTTTATTCATTATGGATTTCAAAGAACTTCAAAATAAGGTTGTAAAAAACGCCATTGATTACGGCAAAAAATATAACGTGCGAATAGATGCGGATTTCGCGCTTTTGAAATTGTACGAAGAAGTCGGAGAGCTCGCCCAGGCGGTTCTGATCCACCGGAAAAAAAGCCGGCCGGAAAAACATTTGCCGAAAAAAATTTCAAAAAAACAAGTGGCGAAAGAATTGGCCGATGTTGTGGGCATGGCCATAGTCAACGCGCATTTGCTGGGAATTGATTTGGAAGAGGCCATTGACAAAAAATGGATCAACAAAGAATGGATTAATAACAAAAAAACTAAAAATTTATGAGATTATTAAATTCAACGGGAAAAATAACCACAAAAGTTCCAACTTGCGGTTCGGACCAAAAGGCGGAAGAAGTGAAAAAATATATTCTGGAAAACGCGGCCAAGTTTGAAACCATTAATTATATCTACGTTTTGAGCAAAAGTAAAAAACTTAAAGGGATTATATCAATCCACGAGCTTTTTGGCTGTTCGCCGGAGGCGTATATCAGAAACTATATGGCCACGGATATCGTAAAAGCCCGGCCGGACACGGACAAGGAAAAAGTGGCTTATTTGGCTTTAAAAAACAATATCAAATCGGTTCCGGTTGTTGGCAAGGAAAATAAATTTATAGGAGTTGTCTCAAGCGATGACATATTAAACATCCTTGCCGATGAAGCCAATGAAGATTTTATGCTAATGTCGGGCATTATTCCCAATAATTCGGCGGACGGAGGCAAATTATCCGTTTTCAAGAGCTTTGTCCACAGAACCCCTTGGATTATAGTCGGCCTGTTCGGAGGGCTGCTGGCGGCCAAAATAATAAGCGGTTTTGAGGGCATTCTTGAAAGAGAAGTGATTCTCGCCGCCTTTATACCCCTGATAGTGTATATGGCAAACGCGGTCGGGGCGCAAACTCAAACTTTGTATATACGCGACCTTGCTGTTTCCCAAAAGGTGCCTATCCTGAAGTATGGCCTGAAACAAATAGGCGTCTCCGCTTTAATCGGCGCCGTCTGCTGGCTGGTCATCGCGGGCATCTCCCTGATCGCCTGGCAATCCCAATTGCTGGGCGCGGTTATCGGTTTTGCCGTCTTCTGTTCAATCATCGCCGCAACGATTTTCGCCATAGGCATCCCCTTTCTTCTCGTGAAATCCAAAAATGATCCGGCTATAGGAAGCGGCCCTTTCACCACGATTATCCAGGACGTTTTAAGCGTTTTAATTTATTTTTTCATTGCTTCGGTTTTAATGGCATAATGTCCCGCGCTCATAAATAACGGCAAACCCATGGGTTTATTCCGAGAATTAATTCTTTCAACGTTTTTTTTATTATGATTTATAAAAAAGTTATCCCCGGCTCGACAAGCCGCCTGGCTATCGTGGACCACAACGAAACGTACGGCCGGCACATACTTGAAAAAGTCGCCAAGGACATTAAAATAATAAAATGCGTGGATATCGGATGCGGAAACGGAGACGACCTGTCCATAATCAAACGATGCCATCCGGAAGCCGAACTGTTCGGCGTGGATTTCGGCTCCTGGAACAGGGAAAAACTTGAATCGCTTGGCATAAAGCATATTTCCGCCGATATAGAAAAAGACAAACTGCCCTTTGAAGACGAATCAATTGATTTCATTATTGCCAACCAGGTTCTTGAGCATACGAAAGAAATTTTTTGGATAAACCATGAAATATTCAGGTGCTTGAAAGTGAACGGCGTATTTTTTATGGGCGCGCCCAATCTCTTGTCCCTGCATAATCGCTTCCTTATGGCCTTGGGCTGGCATCCGACCGGTAATAAGCTCATATCGGCTCATGTCCGCGTCTTTTCCAAAAAGGATGTGGCCTTCTTCTACCGCAGTATAGGCGCTTCCTTCTGCCGGATAGAGCAATTCCGCGGTTCGCAATTTTATCCTTTTCCAAAAACAATCGCCAGATTTTTGTCTGGCCTTTTTCCGTCGTTGGCTTTCGCTAATTTTTATGTCATCAAAAAACACAACCTATATAAAAAAGAATTCATAAACTGGCCCAAATACGCCCAATTGGAAACGAATTATTTCACCGGACAAGCAAAAAATAATTAACCCCTTCTGAAGGAGTGAACTATGAAAATGATAAAATTGCCGGAATTAATCCAAACTTATGTCTGGGACTGCGGGCCAAAAGCTCTGCAAGCGGTTTTTGCCTATTATGGCATCCATGCCCGCGAAGACGACATAATGGAAATGGCGGGCACCACCAAGGACGGCACCCCGATCAGCGGCATGAAAAAAACCGTAAAAAAATACGGCCTGAAATGCCAGGCCGGAAGAATGACGATTGAGGAGGTGAAAAATTATATTGGCAGGGGGATACCGGTAATCCTTCTCCTTCAGGCCTGGCCGATGAAAAAAGTTGAAGACTGGAGCCGGCACTGGGATGACGGGCATTACGCGGTGGCGGTTGGCTGTACCGCTGAAAAAATCATCTTTGAAGACCCGTGGATACTCTCCCGCAGCTACTTGACTCACAAAGAATTGGAAAAAAGATGGCATGACAAGATCGGCAACCGACGGTTTTATAATTTCGGCCTGGCTATCTGCGGGCAAGAAAATTCCCGCAGCTTAAAAAAAATGGTCCGCATGGGCTGACTTTGCCAAAATTTGCAGGAGGAAAATTAAAAATAATAAGCCGCGAGCGAATCACGGCTTATTTTATTTTTCTAATTCCCTAATTTTTTAACCCCAAAAGCCTTTTGGATAATTTTATATAGTCAAGCAGGTGCCGCGTTATTAAAAAATTTTCTTTTACGTATTCCCGGCCGAATTCTCCCATTTTCTTGCGCCTTTCCCCATTTCCCAAAAGTTCAACTATTCTGTCGGCGCATTCCTTGATGTTATTTACCAAATAGCCGTTTTGGCCGTCAATAATCTGGTTGGGGATGCCGCCGACATTACCACCTATTACCGGCGTGCCTTTCCAAAGGGCTTCGCTAACAGTAAGGGCAAAGCCCTCGCGCAAAGATTTTTGCAGGACTACGGCTGACAATCTCTGGAGGGCGTTGGCGATAATGATGTCGTCTTTCAATATTACCTTGATATCATCTTTCCCCTTGGCCATTCTCAAAACTTCCTTGTAAACTCCGTCTCCTTCCGGGTCATCAGTGGCTAAATTGCCCAATAAGATCAGCTGGCAGTTGGCTTTCTTTCTGGCGATCTCAAAGGCTCTTACGACTCCGACCTGGTCTTTCCAGAAATCATAACGGGAAATCTGGCTGATAATCGGCTTATTTAACTTTATGCCAAGCTCGCGCAAAACCTTCTTGGCCGTTTTTTCATTTATTTTTCTGTTTTTTTCATTCAAAGGGTCAATTGACGGCATGATGATGGTTTGCGGCGGCTTTATGTCGCTCTTGCGGTATTTCTCATCGGAAACAATAACTTCATCATATTTGTTTATAAAAGTCTTTAAATACTTCCAGAGCTCCTTATCCGGCTCGGTAATATCCATATGGCAGCGCCAAACCCAAGGCTGGATTTTTTGGCAAAATTTTATCAGGGGCAAAACCTGCGGATCATGGGCGATAACCAAATCGCTTTTTCCAAAATGGTTAAAAACCGAATTCTTTTCGCAAATCTCTTCGTAAATTTTTTTAATTTTTGAATCAACTTTAACGCGGGCCCCTTGGGCGCCGTTGTGAAAAAGCTTGGTAATTTTAAAAAAGGGCTCGCTTCCCTTTAAAAGTCGCCACTCGGCCTTGATGCCCAAATCATTCATTAAAAGAACTAGGCTGTCCAAAATTTCCGCTACGCCCCCGACATAATAAGTGGAGTTAATGTGAGTGATGTATTTGCCCCTTAGGGGTTCCGCTTCTTCCCTAATTTCTTTTAATTTTTTACTGCCGATGATTTTTCCGTATTGGCCTATTTTTCTTATTCCCATAAAAAATTCTTTAAAAATTAATTTTACTTAAGTCTTGGTCCGGCTCTTTATTCCCAAACCTCTCCCCAAGAAACTAAAAATAATCCCGGGTATCCAGGCTAATTTCAAAATCCAATATTGCCAAAGCGGCTGCCATTTTCTGAAGTAAACCAACTGCGAATCGCGGAAATACTTTTGCGCCCTGCCTCGCGGCAACTGATTAAAACTCCGGCCAACATAATCCAGACATTTTGCCGCGGGCGCATGCCAAACCTGTCCGCCGGATTCTCTAACCCGTTGGCAATAATCCACTTCTTCAAACCAAATAAAATATCTTTCATCTAATAACCCGATATTTTCAATGGCCTCCCGCCTAATCATAAAAAAAGAGCCGCGGATAGAATCAACCGATGCGAATTTTTCATAATCAAAACCGTTCCGCAGATATTTATTCAAAATCCTCGGAAAAATATGCGGCGCCTTCAGGGCAATCGCTAACTGGTCCCAAAGCCTTGGAAAACGGCGAACTTGTTTCACGGTCTCGCCTTTTTTATTAACCAGATGGCAGCCGGCTATTGTCGCCTGCTTGTTCTGCCGCATCCAATCCGCCATATTTTTTAGAGTCTCGGGAAAAACGCGCATATCCGGATTAAGAAGAAGTATAAAATCGCCACTTGCCTGCTTTATGGCCTGATTATTGGCTTTGGCAAAACCCAAATTATCATGGTTGGCGATCAATTTCACCTCTGGAAATTCTTTTTTTACCATCTCGGCCGACCCGTCTTCGGAATTATTATCAACGACAAAAATTTCCATATCTAAACCGCCCCGGCTTTGCTCAAGGGCTTTTAAATTTTCTCTCAATTTTTCCCGGACATTCCAGGAAATAATAATGATGCTTAAATCCATATATCGGAGTATGGGGACTTAGTCGCCATTAAGGCGACTAAGTCCCTTAAATTTTTTTCGCTTTTAACTTTTCATTTTATAAATATTTTCTCCCCCTTAGTTCTTCGGGTAAATATTCCTGCTTTTCTTTATAATCATAATTAGGCGAATATTTGTATCCTTTGCCATAGCCCAAATCTTTCATCAAGTCAGTTTCCGCGTTCCTGATATGAAGCGGCACCGGCAGATTGCCAAATTCTTTCACGTCCCGAGCGGCTTTGCCATAGGCCACGTATAAATCATTGGATTTTTCGCATTTGGCCATATAAACCACGGCTTGGGCTAAAATGACGTTGCATTCGGGCAAACCGATAAAATGGCAGGCATTATAGGCCGCTACGGCCTGCTCCAAGGCCCGTGAATTAGCCAGGCCTATATCTTCTGAGGCAAAACGGACCAATCGACGCGCTACGTAAAGAGGGTCTTCTCCGGCCTCCAGCATCCGCGCCAACCAATATAAAGCTCCATCTGGATCTGAACCACGCATTGATTTGTGTAAAGCGGAAATTATATTATAATGTTCTTCTCCATTTTTATCGTAAAGAAGATAAGATTTTTGAAATGCTTCCTTCACTATATCAAAAGTAATTTTTTTACTTATTGAGCTGGCATATTCCAAAACATTCAAAGCGACGCGAGCATCGCCGTTGCTCATTTGCGCTAAAACATCAACGGCTTTTTTATCCATCTTTATTCCCATACCTCCCAAACCGTTTTTTTTATCTTTCCGAGCCCTATTAATAATTTCAACAATATTTTCATTGCCTAATTGCTTCAAAACTAATACTCGGCAACGAGATAATAAAGCTCCGCGTATTTCAAAGCTGGGGTTTTCAGTAGTAGCGCCAATCAAAACAACCGTGCCTCTTTCTATGTGGGGCAAGAGCGCGTCTTGTTGAGCTTTGTTCCAACGATGAATTTCATCAATAAATAAAATCGTATTTTTACCGAGTCTTTTGCTTTCTTCCGCCCTGATAATAACTTCTTTCAAATCCTTTACACCGCTGGTGACAGCGCTGAATTTCACAAATTCCGATTTTGTTTGTTTGGCAATAATAAAAGCCAGGGTGGTTTTACCCGATCCGGGCGGACCCCAAAGAATTACGGAGGGCAAACGATCAGCGTTAATTGCCTGCCGTAATAATTTTCCTTCCCCCACAATCTCGTCTTGACCAAGAAAATCTTCCAATATTTCCGGCCTGATTCTATCAGCTAGCGGTGTTTGGCTATTTTTAAAACTCACGTTTGCCATACTATAAAATTAGCAAAATTTAACCAAAATAGCAAACAAAAAATGCACAAAAAATCTTTGTACACTTTTAATTTTTCATTATTCATTATTCATTTTTACTCCCCGTCTCCCCCAAACCTTCTCTTCCGGCTGGCATATTCCTCCAGAATCAAATCCACGTCTCTTTCCTCAAACTCCGGCCAATACTTTTCCATAAAAAATAATTCGCTGTAAGCGCCCTGCCAAAGCTGAAAGCCTGATATTCTCTCTTCTCCCGAAGTCCGCACAATTATGTCCGGGTCAGGCAATTCCCCGTTATATAAATATTTTTTAATTAAACCCTCATGCACCTGCTCGGCTTTTATTTTATTTTTTATCATTTTTTTAATAGCATCCACTAAATCTGCCCGGCCGCCGTAGTTTAAACAAATATTCAAAGTTCCTTTCTGGTTATCTTTTGTTTTATTTATCGCTTCCTGGCAGCTTTCCGGCAAATCACCCGGCAATTCATCAATCTTGCCGCTGATTAAAATTTTATAGCCCTTTTTATTTATGTCTTCTATTTCTTCGTCAATAGCTTTTTTTAATAATTTCATCAGATAATTAACTTCTTCCTGGCCGCGATTCCAGTTTTCCGTGGAAAAAGCGAAAACGGAAAGGATCTTTACCCCTCTTGAAAAAAACCATTCCGGCGCCTGCCGCATTTTCTCGTAACCGGCCAGATGCCCGTCTAAAGTCGGCAAATTCCTTTCCCGCGCCCAGCGCCGGTTGCCGTCCATAATGATGCCGATATGAACCGGAATATTTGTTTTTTTCTTGCCTTCCATAATTTAAAAAAATTATCTTTTAGAAAAAATATAGCCGATCCTCATTTTTCTGTAAATCCCCAGAAGAAACAAGGAACCCGCAAAAGAAAAAGCGCTAACCAGCAAAAAAAGAATACTAAAACCGAATTTATAAGCTAGAAATCCTCCCAAAGAAGCGGCCGCCGCTCCGCCCAGGTCAACTAGGGTTTGGTATATTCCCCACTCCAAGCCTTCATGTTCTTTGTCTATATGGCGAGTAAAAATCGCCAGCCAAGACGGGTAAGTGAAGGCGGTTGCTACGCCGTAAACGAATTGCGCTAAATAAAGCTGGAGGGGAGAAGAAATAAAAAGATAAGCTATTGGCACGAGACTAAAAAGAAGAGAACCAATCAAGAGAGCCCAAAAATCATCTCTTTCCCCCTTGATTTTATCTATTATGGTCGCCGCCGGAATCTGAATCAAACTTCTGGAAAACAAAAATATAGCGGAAGCTATTCCTGCCACCTCCAGATTGCCGCCCTCTATTGTATTAACGATAAAAACGGCAAAAATCGGGGCAATCAAGCCAAATCCGCTCAATATCAAAATATCGGAAATAGTCAAAAACCGAACAACCGGATTGATGTCCTTGAGGGAAAAATAATTTTCTTTTTTTAATTTTTCCAAATTTACCGCCATAAAATTTATTTTGTTATTTTTATTAATTTTAATTTTTCTCTTGCTCCACTTACTAGGGTCCCCTTCTCTTTCCCCGCGCCAAACTCGCCGGCTAAAAATTTTATCAATTCCCGATTGGCCCGGCCTTTCTCCGCCGGAGCGGCTATATCAATTTTTATCGTCCCATCCGCCATTATTTCCCTGATTGCGGTCTTGGCGGCGGACGGCCTCGCTTTCACCCTTAAATATATAACTCCTTCTTTTTTCAAGCTTTTTTTGAATCCAAGAAGCATAAAAAATTATTTAACGGAAAAACTGTCCGCTATTTTGCCAAACTCTTCCCTGTTCTTCTCCCAATTGAAAATTCCGGAATTAAACGACATATTCCAGATGTCATCATCCTCGCCCCTGATTAAAAATATAAGGACTTTGAAACTGGCTCCGCTCTGGTTCAAATCCGCTTCCAATTTATAAGCGTCGCGGTCTCTAATCTTTAAATTTCCTTCCGAAGTGAAAATAATTTCCGGCGCGAATTGCTTCACCATCTCCTTGATATAACCAATATAATCTTCAACGGTTCTCTCCCCCAAGGTATCATAAGAAACCGTGTAATAACTCCTGAAATTTATTCTCTCCAAAGCCGGGTCGGTAATTTCCTCTCCGGCGTTGACTACCATGGCGGAAACGCCGGTCGGCGCTCCCGCTTCTTGCCAACCCTTCGGAAGCAAAACGGAAAAGCCGTCTTTTTCCAATATTTCGTCTTCCTGGGCCGCCCTTTGGCCGCCAATAAAACTCTGCCCGGCATCAAAATTGCCCTCGCCCTTGCTTCTGCCCAAAAACCAGCCAATGCTTAAGCCGACAATTAAAACCAAAATAAAAACAGCGATAATAAATAAATTTTTTCTCACCCAGCTAAATTTCTCCATATATTTTTTGTTATGCTCTGCGGAATCTAAATCTCCGGCAGAGTTAATAACTTTTAAATTAATGATTATTTTTCTCTAAAAATAATGGCATTGGGAATATTCCTCCCCGGCCCGACCATGTATTCGTCGTTATAAAACAAGGCCGAAGATCCTCCCCCATCCAGATTCAAAGCGTATTCCATCCCCATGGCTTTCATAATTTCCGCCAAATCAGGCACGGTGGCGGCTCGGGCGACAACTAAATAAATTTTTCCGTTTTTATAGGCCAGACCATTGCGCAAGGCTTTTGTTTTCAACTGCGATTCGTCAATGTCCCAATCTATCAACAAATTCATGCCGTTTTCAATTAAACGCGGTTTATTCCCCAAAGCCGCCCGCAATTTTACCCCGTATTTTTCCTCAAAATTATTTACGCTCACAAATTCCCGGCTATCTTTAAAATAATAAAATTTATTATTAATGTCAAAAGCCATAATCGGTCCGGTCGTCCAATATTTAAGTTGATCCCCATTTATAAGTTTGCCTAAGCGGGAGTTATAAACCGGAAAAAAATAATAATTAATCCCCCCGCAGCCGCCGCCGGAACAAAAATAAGTGGCGTTGATTCCGGCAAACCCTTCGTTGGCTATAACAAATTTAGCCAAGGGCTTTGCCCGGCAATTCCTTTGGCAATTATCATCGTCTGCGGTATCGGTAATAATTTCCAGATTGGGATTGGCTAAATCTATTTCCACCACGTCAACAAAAAATTTCCCGGAAGAAGCGATAATTTCTTTTTTATGCTCATATCTGCTGTATTCATTTATAGACTCGTCATAACCCGGCTTATGGACCTCGGCCAAGTCTTCACGGGTGATGCCCAGGGATAACTCACGCATAATCCGGAAAGCGTCAGCCGGACGTCCCAAATAGTATTTCTTCAAATCTAAAGGATTTATATACCAAGCCTCGCCGTTTTTCTCCGCTTGCAGGATTATCCTGCCCGCCAATTTCTTGGCTAAAGCCCGGTCGCCGGCAACCGGCATCCCGGCCTGAGCGATTCTTTGGAAATCAATTTCGGAAATGCCCAAACCCAACTCCCGCATAACGGAAAAAGCGTCTGCCGGGCGGCCGAGATAGTAGCGCTTGTTATCCTCCGGATAAACATACCAGGCCTCGCCCTTGCCTTCAACGTTAAGAAGAATCCGGCCGGACAGCTTTTCCCCCAAACTTTGCGCCCAGACAGAAGTTGGAAAAAAGAAAAATATTATGATTATTATTTTCCAAATTCTCATTATACTATTATACCACATAATTAGAGCCCGCTTTCATGCAAAAGCGAGCTCTAACAACTCCTTGGATCGTTTTTTTAATTCTTTCCTAATTTAGCCGCAATCGCCACCACATAAATGGCCGCTATACCCACCAAGGCATAGATAATACGGGAAATGGCTGACATATCGCCGAAAATAGCTGCCACCAGGTCAAACTTAAAAAGTCCGACCAAACCCCAGTTCAAAGCGCCGATAATCGCCAAAACCAAGGCAATCCAATCTAATGCGTTTAATTTTCGCATGCCTTTTAAAAGTTAATTATTATACTCATATTATAACATAAAAAAATTATAATAAAAACTTTTAAACTAAATTCCTTGGGCCCGAAAAATTATTAAAAACGTGCGCAGGATTATTTTTATATCAAATAATACCACTTTCCAGCCGGAATTATTCCGGCAAAAATCAATATATTCTCTGTCTAATTTGTCCTGGTCAACGCCCGACTCGCCCTTATGGGCCTGATAAGGGCCGGTTAGGCCGGCTCTGATTAAAGATTTAGTTCTCATCCCTCTAGCCAAAATATCCTGATAAATTTTCGGGTTAACCGGCCGGGGACCGACAAAACTTAAGTCCCCTTTTAAAACATTAAAAACCTGCGGTAATTCATCAAAATAAACTCTCTGAATAATTCTACCAAAAAATATTAAATTTTTTCCGTCTCCCTCAATTTTTTTCAGATTTATTATTTCTTGGCTCTCTTTCAATTTACGGAAAACCTCAGCGGAAAAAATATTAAATTTTATAAGATTAAAACTTTTTCCCTGCGAAATTCTTTTTTCGCAATAAAATAAAGGCGCTTTTAACCAGCCCCGGCAAATATGCTCAACAAAAATGGCTGCCAAGATTAAAATAAAAATGGGCAAAGTAAATATTAAAAAAATAAGAGAAAAAAAAATATCAAATAATCTTTTTAATTTAGGCAGAGTAATCTCTTTATTTTTCACCTCGTTAGAAATTTTCACAGTATCCATAATAAAAGATGGTTATACCCGTTATAGATTCTAGGGTAATAAAATTTCTAACGGGGTTCATGATTCTATTGATTGTAAATCGCTTCAACCATATCAGGATAAACATCGCTTACTTCTCCCGGCCTGGCTTCCTGGGAAACTTTATAGAAAATCCCGCTCTCCCCCTGTCTCACTTCCCTCACCCTCCCTATTCTCTTGATATTACCGCTTTTAAACATAACAATAGTATCAACTGCCAACCTTTCTTCTTCAAAACATTTATTGAGGTTAACCAACTTCCCGGCGGAAAAAACCGGCTCCATAGAACTGCCTTGAATTTTTACCGGATAGAGGCAAAGCGCCTTTGCCGCCAAATTATCTTTTCCGGCCAAAAAAGAAATTTTTTCTTTCGGCATTAATTTAATCCAAAGGACTAAAACCATAATTAAAACCGCCAAAACAACCGCTAAAATTTTTAATATTTTTGGGGGCATATCTTAATGTCGGGGTCGTCCCGCCCTTCGCGAAGGGCGGGACGACCTCCACGTCCTTCATCCCGCGCCATTTTGCGATTATACTATTATTTAGTCGGGGTGAGAGGATTTGAACCTCCGACCTCCACGTCCCGAACGTGGCGCCCTAAACCACTAGGCCACACCCCGTAATTTATATGGTGGGGAGCAGACCGTGGCGCCCCCTGCCTACCGGCAGGCAGGTAAACCACTAGGCCACACCCCGATAAAATTGCAAAATTACTTCTTTTTTATCAAATCATCCCTTTTTAAAATTTTCTTGACTACCACATACAAAATCACCATCACGATAATAAACGTCAAAAAAGAACTGATTATGGAACCAACATCAAAACGCGTGCCGGAAATATGAAAAGCTAAATTGGAAAATTTTTCTCCCGGCACTATCAAATTAATAAGGGGGGTGAAAATACCTTTAACGATTGAATCAATCAAATCTTTTGAAGTCTGGGCGACAATAACGCCGATGGCCAGGCCAATTACCGAATATTCTTTCAAAAATTCAATTAAACCATTGGTAAAATTTTTTTTCTTTTCCTCGCCGGAATCTTGGGTGTTTTTATCTTGTTCCATATTTTTATATTATTTCCCGCCAAAGGCGGGTCCGCCTTTGGCGGATATTATTTTATTTTTATACTGGTGGACCTGAGGAGACTCGAACTCCTTGCCTCTACGATGCGAACGTAGCGCTCTACCAGATGAGCTACAGGCCCTAACAGCTAAAAGCTAAAATTAAAATCTAAAATCTACTTCCCTATCAACTCTATGCTTTCTATCATAACATCTTGGAGCGGATGGTCATTCCCGTTGACTTCCACCGCCTCAATTTCATCTATCGCTTCCATACCGCTTACCACATAGCCAAAATTAGTGTGTTTGCCATCAAGCCAGGGCGTAGACTCGGCCGTAACGATAAAAAACTGCGAACCGTTGGTATTTGGCCCGGAATTGGCCATAGCCAGACTGCCCCGCGCCAGTTTATGTTCATTAATCTCATCTTGAAACTTATAACCCGGCCCGCCCGTGCCGTCATCTGACCAATCATCGTCTTTACTTAAAGGGTCTCCCCCTTGGATCATAAAATCTTTTATTACGCGGTGGAACTTTGTGCCGTTGTAAAATCCGGCTTTAGCCAAATTCAAAAAATTATTAACAGTTAAAGGAGACTCCTGGCTATAAAAAGCCACGGCGATATCGCCGAAATTGGTTTTAAGCACGGCCTGGCTTGTTCCGGAAGCTAAATCTTCCAATTGAATCTGATTTTCTCCGATAGTATCGCTTGGCGCAGACGATTTCTTTGTTGGCTTTAATTTTGGCGTCATACCTTCATTGATATCATTTATCCTCTCTACTACTCCTCTCTCATCATAGGTAGATGCAATTTCTGGAGCATTCTCTTCTGTTATTCTGCCAGTCTCCCGGACACAGCCAGAGGCAATAAATAAAATTATAATTAATAAAAATAACTTTTTCATACTCTACTCACTTAAATGTTATGCGTTACGCCTTATGCGTTATGCGAAACCGCTTTATTTATAATTTTTTTGGCTGTTTCATAATCAGCCCTGACTATTTTCCTGCCTTCCGGCATAATTTTAGCCCAGCTTCTTTCCAGTTTTGCTTTTAGCCATCTCGCCCCTTCCAGGGTTTTATATCCATGAATGCCAAAAGTTAAATAAAACATATCAGCCAATTCGGTAAAATGCGACATAGCGTCAGCCGAAGCTAAAATTTTGGCTTCTTTGCTTTTGTGCTCCAGCCTGACGCTGCCGCGGTGGCTGATAATGCATTCCTGGACTTTTTTTATCCTTTCCCGCGGAAAATTCAGCTTAGCCAATATCTTACCAGCTAATCTTGCGCCATGCAAGTGATGATTCTTGTATAATTTATAATCCAAAATTCCGGCGTAGTCATGGAGATAGGCCGCTAATTCCAGGACCTCCAAATCCGCTTTTAATTTCCTGCCCAAAACCAAACTATGCTTTACTACGGGCAGAATATGATATTGCCAGGCGGTATAGGAAAAGTTGTTCTTGGCTGAATAACAAGCTCCCTTAACCATCCTCCTTACTTCTTCTCTTGCTTTTTTATAGTTATATTTTCTCATATTTTATCACTTTTCCCTCTTTATCAAAATAAAATCTTTTGTGCTGATACTCGCCCCTAAGCAAAGGTTTAAGCCAATACTGGTCATCATCCCACATTTTATCCAATGGCACTTCGTCAATTTTAAACCATTTTAATTCTCCTTCGCCCATATCTCTCGGCTCGCCTTCCCAGTCGCGGCAGATAAAAACATGAGTTAAAAAATTAGATGCCTCGTTATCCACAAAAACAAATTCAAGCTCGCCCATCTTTTTTAAATTTTTCACGGTTATATCAGTCTCTTCCTTTATTTCCCGGATCGACGCTTCTTCTATGGTTTCACCCGGATTCTGCTTTCCGCCCGGCCCGTTCCATTTGCCTTTCCCAAATCCCCGGCTCTTGCATTGCAGGAGCACTTCGCCATTATTATTTAAAATATAACAAAGATTAGCGATAAAAGGAAAATTCATATCTATAAATTACAAATTTATTACAAATATACAAATAAATGTAAAATGGTTTATTGATTTTATTATTATTGCCTAACCCCCAAGTACCTAAGTAACTATTCACCTTCTTACTTCTAAATTCTCACTTATAACTCTTATCTCTTCACAAAGCTATTATCTCGTATCCCCTTGTCCCCAAGCCAATCTTTTCCCCATGTTCCAACTGCTCATCCCCGTTCTGTTTGGCAAAATCTTTGCATTGTTTAACCACCAAATCATAAGACGCCTGGTCAATCGCCACCGGATCAGCCGAAATTAAGATGCCAATATCATCAGTCATCGGCTCCATTTTTTCTCCGGCGCAATCACAAAGTTTTGTAATATTAGCTAAAAA
Source organism: Patescibacteria group bacterium (assembly GCA_028711655.1). NCBI lineage: Bacteria > Patescibacteria group bacterium. The sequence continues at coordinate 8,508 of JAQTRU010000011.1, read as the reverse complement.
ATTTATATAAAAACATTTTTTACCCTTGATTCCAGCTAAGGCGTACTCGGCCAGTCTTTTCCTGAAAATACTTATATCCTTTTCTCCCCAGGGAATGGAAATCGCGCTTGTCGGACAAACCGCTATGCACTTTGAGCAGCTGATACATTTGCCAATATTAATCTTAGCTTTGCCGCTTTCATCAAAAGCTATCGCTTCTGCCGGGCAGTTGGCGATGCAGGCGCCGCAAGCCGTGCATTTTTCTTGTTCAACCTGATGTTTGACAAACGCGTGCAAAGCAAGTTTTCCTCTTCTGCCTGCCAGGCCCATGCTTAAATTTTTTATGGATCCTCCAAAACCGGAACTGATATGGCCTTTGAAATGAGAAATTACCAATAATGATTTGTATTTAGACAAGCCGCTCCCCAAAAAGCATTCTTTAAAAAATTCGCCTTTGATTTTTATAGAATCAACATCATCCCCAAACTCGCCGTCAAGAATATCAATTTCCGCGAAATCAAAGCCATGCTCGCGCGCCAATTTTTTATGCGTCTCCGCCTGGCTCCTTGGACTCTTATATAAAACATTACATTCCACTAAAGCCGGATTTTCCACCATCCCCGCTATCTCTTTAACGTAAGCCGCCGGCAGATAAGTAACATTGCCCTCCTCGCCAAAATGGACTTTTACCCCCAAAGGCGGGGGAAATTCAGGCAGTAAATTTTTTATCTTATTTAATTCGTTCAATTTAATGAAATAAACTTCTGCTTTATCCATAATTTATTTTACTGTTATTTATTTACCCTTAAATGGCCTCCCTTATAATAATTGGAAGAAAATATCACAAAAAGCATCTCCAGCTGATTTATAATTCCCCTTATCAAATCTTCCTGATCCCGGCTGATTTTTTGCTCGGGAATTATGCAAAAAGTTTTTATGCGGAAATTTTCTTGGCTGGAGGTTATAATCCTGCAACCGCCTAATTTTTTATTCCTTAACAAATCGTTATTGTTTATTTTCTGCTTGGCCGGGGAAACGCCTCCCCGCGTTCCATAATATTCCTGCAAACTCACGGAGCTTTGCCTGTCTATAATCCTTATGGCTACCCAGCCAACGTTAACGATGCCCAGAATTTTATCAGAGAAAAATTTTAAAATATATCTAAAATCTTTTTTGTTTTCGGGAATTTTTTTTATGCTCGAAAAAATTGACCTGATCTCCTGAATTTGCACATTCACTTCCCCAATATATTTAAAGGCTTCCATCATCCTAGCCTCCAAACTCCCCTTTTCCCTCTTTATTTTCTCCAACTCTTCTAAATTTTTAGCCACTTCCCGCCGATATAATTTCAAGATAATATAACCGATAGCGAAGAGAAATAATATTATTTCCATCTCCAAAAATTCCTCTTTGATAAAGAAAAATCCGCATTTTACCAGGGCGGGAGTTAAAACCACCAAAAAAAATATTATAAACAGGAAGGTAAAATATATTCTTTCCAATACTTTTAGATTTTTCATAATTTTAACCACGGGATTAATTACGGAGTTACTTGCCTGCCCTGCCTACCGGACAGGCAGGCGGCAGGCAGGACTCTGTAATTCTTAATTTTCCATAATTTTCATTCTGTGTTTTAGGTTATATATTACGTGTTTTGTATTATTTCCTCTATCCATTTTAAAAATATTCCTTTAATCTCAGTTAAATGCTCTTCATCCCTAAAAGTATGCGACGCGCCCTTTATAATATGCAACTCTTTTTTGCCTAGCAAAGCTTTAAATAATATTTTTTGATGTTCAACTGGAGTGCTATCATCCTGATCGCCAACAACCATAAGTATTGGCATTGCCAATTTTTTAACTTCTGGCAATAAGTCATACTTTAACCTATCTTCCATATGCGACCATTTTAATTTCTTTATAAGGCCGGGCCGGCTGTTACTTTTTCTAATCTGCCAGCCGGTTTTCTCCCAATCAGCCATTTCTTCTTTTGTATGAGCCTCTCGGCTTAATTGGCCTGAAACTACCGTTGAAATGGGGGCAACAGCTTTTACTTTTTCCGGATAATTTTGCGCGTATAAAGTAATACAAATCCCGCCTAAACTATGGCCTACCAGCCAAAACGGTTCCTCATGCCACTCCTGTTTTTTGGCCCACGAAATTACATCTTCCAGATCCTCATAATAATTAGTAGTAGTAGCGTCTTCATATTTCCCATCGCTTTCGCCAATTGAATTAGTCGTGTCAAAACGCACCACCGTAAACCCTTTTTCCAAAAAAGCTTTAGCAAAAGTGGCAATATGCGGCTGTTCTTTAAACCCGCCCAAGCCATGCATAACAAAAACCAATCCCTTGGTATTTTCGCCCCCTTCCACTATTACCGCAATTTTTTGCTTTTTTCTGTTCTCAATAAATAATTTCTGCATGAATATTAATTGCAGAGTTAACTCTGTAATTACTAATTTCACCTAAAATTTAAATAATTATTTGTATATTTGTAATAGATTTGTAATTTGTAAATTTATTTTACCCAAAACTCCCCCCTTAATTCTTTATCATCCTCCATCTTTTTCTCTTCAATTTTACTTTTAGCTTTGTCCCGCAACTGGCTTAATTCCATCTTATTTAATTCTCTGCTCCTTTTTTCCAGATATTTTTTATCATTCAATTTCGGATCTTCAATCACTTCAGACAAAAGCACGTCCAAAATCGCTCCGATTTTCGGTCCCGGAGTTATTTTCAACAATTTAATCAAATCGTCGCCGTTAATTTTTAGCATCTTGGCCGAAATCGGGTCTTGTCTTACTTTTTTCATCATATATTCAAGATGCCGCAATTTATAAGGTTTGGCCTTGGGCACGCCCGAACCAAGCCGGTCTGCCACCCGCAAATCAATTAAATCCGCCAAATTTCCCTCGCCCACTTTTTTAATCAATCGCCTGACCGAAGCCTCGGTTACTTCTCCGACATTATAATAAAACATATGGTGGCGGATTAAATTTGTCACTTTCTCCGTATCTTTATTGGAAAATTTCATTCTTTGCATTATTTTTTTAACGACTTTGGCTCCGATAATATCATGGTTATAAAAAGTGGCGTCGCCCTTAATAATCCTTTTGGCCTGCGGCTTGGCAATGTCATGAAGCAAAGCCGCGAATTTTACCCGCCAATCCTTGTTTGGGCAATATTTTAATGACAGAACCGAATGGTTAAAAACCGTATAAATATGATGCCGGTTTTGTTCAACCCCGACTCCCCGCTCCAGTTCCGGTAAAATATACTGCAATAATTTATTGTTATGAACAAGCATCATGCCTTCATAAGCCTTATTGGTTTTTAGAATTTTAATAAGTTCGTCTTTTATTCTTTCCTGGGAAACAAATTTAATTCCACCCGCCATTTTTTTTATGGCTCTCTCCGTTTTTGGCTCAATCGCAAAGCCAAGCTGGCAGGAAAATCTAATGGCCCGCAACAGGCGCAAAGCGTCTTCCTTGAACCTGTCCTCCGGCTCGCCCACCGCCCGAATAATCTTTTTCTCCAAATCCTTCCGCCCCCCAAACAAATCAACAATTTCACAATCGTCTCCTTTTAGTTTCTCGCTTTTAGTTTTTAGTTTTACCGCCATCGCGTTTATTGTAAAATCCCGCCTTTCCAAATCTTTTTCCAGACTGTCTTCGAATTTCACCTGGTCCGGATGCCTGCGGTCGCTATAGCCCTGCTCACTACGGTAAGTGGTTATCTCCGCAACGTCTTCAGTTTTGCCTTTTTTATCTTTGATTGGGACTAAAACCGTTCCGAATTTATTTTCATATTTGCCTTCCGAAAAAACCTTTAAAATTTCTTCCGGATGCGCTTCCGTAGTTATATCCCAGTCCCCTGGTTCTTTTTCCATAAATAAATCACGCACGCATCCGCCTACAATATAAGCTTCAAAGCCCGCTTTGGCTAATTTGGCTATTATTTCTTGAACATACCCCGGTATATTCATCCTTTTATCCATATTATTAATCCTTAAAAAGCTAAAAAAGCCAATTTTTATTGGCATAATCTACTTTAAATAATACTAAAAAACAAAAATTTAGTCAAAAAAATAAGGGTAATCTGCTTTTTAGCAAACTACCCCTAAATAGGCTCCGCCCTTCGGGTTTCTTCGGCATATTTTTCCGCCAAAGTTTTAAGCTCCCTGGCCTTTTCTCTCTCCACGTCAAATTTATTTATAATTTCATCAACAGCCATCTTCGCCACCAGGGCGGCAAAAATAGGAGCCCCCTCCAAAACTCTTTCGGCAAAACCTACTAAATCAGGCCGGGAATCAAAAATCAAAACAGTCTTAAAAATTCCCAAAGCCTCCTCGCACTGGCCCTTTGCCATTTCCGTTCTGATGAAACCGATAAAAACTTTTACTAATTCGCCCTGAAACCCTGAACCATGGGGCTTTGAATCCGGCGTTATTCCTATCCGGCTCAATAAACCAACTAAACCTGTCTTCATTTTCTTTGCCTCCTCCCCAAAAAGAACAAAAATTTCTATTTATATTCAGTTTTTCATGCTATCATATTTTTTTCTTAAAGTCAATCAAAAAAACGCCGAATTTTAATAACCCGGCGTTTTATCTTTAAAAATAATTTTTTAGCCCTGATAAATCTTTCCGGCTTTATAGTTTTTTATAATGCCTTCTGTATTGTCTAGCATTTTGGTTGGTAAATTGTCTAAGCTGAACCATTCCCACTCTTGGCACTTGTCCGGCTCCATTACCCTTGGCTCACCGCCCTTATATTCGGCTTTAACCCCCAAACCCAAGTAATGTTTATTGTCTGTTTTTAAATAACGCAACTCATCATATACGGATATCAGCTCAAATTCTTCCACCTCCAAACCCGTCTCTTCCTTAACTTCTCTTTTGGCAGTTTCAAAAATAGTTTCTCCAAAATCCAGATGACCGCCCGGGAAACTCCATTCCCCGGCCCCATGCGAACCCTGGCGCAGGCCTAAAAGCACTTCGCCTTTATCATTTTGGATCATCACGCCGACGCCAACTCGAGGATATTTATATCCATTATTTTTCATAATTTTTATCCATTAAGTTCTTTCGTTATGCGTTATCCTCCTCCGCTAAAGCTCCGGCGGACAAGTCCATTATGCGATCTAAAACCTCTTTAACCATCTTAATACCAGCCAGGCAATCAAACCGCCAGCCACGGCGGTGGCGAATTGGGTCCAGCTCATCATTTGCGCCACTTTTATGGTCAACTCCTGTTTGATAAGCAAGCGGCCGATTAAATTTACGCTAGCCAATAAAAACAAAAATTTTAACGCTGCCCCGACTAAAACCCCCAGCCAATAGCCTTGAACTTCTTTTTTGTTTTGATTGTAAATCCATTCAATGCTTAAAACAAAAATCACATTGCTGATCATTATAAAAGGTATAACCGGAGCCAAAATTGCCGGCAATAAACCGCCAGCCAAGGCCATGAGAGAAGGAATCAGGCAGACTACCAAAGCGCTCCTAATTCCCACTAAAAACAATATCAAAATCAAAATAGCGTTAATAATCGGGCCGGTTATCCATTGCAGATGGATAAAAAACGGCAGAAGCGCGGCTACGCCGGCCAGGCCCAAAAATTTTGCTATGACCCGGGCGTCCACGCGAGCTATGGTTTGTTCTTCTGTATATAACATAATTTTATAAGATACAAGAAACAAGATACAATAATCAAATAAATTCCAAAATTCAAATTCCAATAACCAAATTATCTTTTCTTTTCCGTTTTACAAATTATCGCTGATAAAATATTCTTTAATTCTCTGGCCTCTTGTTGAATCTTTTGCATTCTTGACTTAAATTCTGGATTTGCTTCTTCTATCAACCCCAACCAATGAATAATTTCTTTCCCTTCTTTCCTGGCTATTTTTAGTCTATAAATAAAATCTTTTTTACCTAAAGCATCATTCGCTTCTCTGTAGTTAGCGCCTACTGAACCTGCCGAACCAACAGTTTGCCCTATCAATCTATTATTTATCGAATTTTTCGGCAAGGCTTTACATAAACGTATTACTCTTCTGGCAAATTCCGCAGTTCTTTCTTCTAAATCAAAACTAGGCATATTATTTGATTATTGGATATTGGAATTTGTTTGTATCCTTGTTTCTTGATTATTGGTTATTTTTTGCTATATTCCGTATGCAGCACCTGATGTTCCAGTTTACCCTGCCCATTTAACCATTTTAAAACTTCCAAAACTCCTTTATTTTCATGGGCTTTTCTTATTTTTTTGCTTTTGTCCAATTTATATAAAGCGTCCATCCTTTTTTTTCTAATTTCATCAGTGGTGGGGATGGGTTGCCCGCCTCCGCCGATACAACCGCCGGGACAGGCCATCACTTCTATATAATCATATTTGCCTAAATTTTCCAAAACCGGTTCTATGTTGCCGATCCCATTTACTACCGCTACCCGTAACTTTTTCCCTGCCACAGTTACTGCGGTTTCTTTAACATCTTTTAGGCCGCGCACTTGTTTAAATTCAAGCTTGGTTTTACAAACTTTTCCTTTGTTTTTTCCGCAAGCTAAAAATTGGGCGGTGCGCAGAGCCGCTTCCATCACCCCGCCGCTGCCGCCGTAAATAACTCCGGCTCCGCTATAAATCCCCAAGACATTATCAGCCTTAATTGGTTTTAATTTGGGAAAATTTATATTGTTCTTTTTTAAAAGCCAGGCGAACTCTCTCGTTGTCAAAACATAGTCAACCGGAAAATTTCCTTTCACTTTTAATTCCGAACGGGAGGCTTCAAATTTTTTGGCCGTGCAGGGCATAACGGAAACAACCGCGATATCTTTGGAGTTAACTTTCATTTTATCCGCCCAGTAAGTCTTTACTGCCCCGCCAAGGTGGATATGCGGGCTGCGGGCCGTAGTTAAATTGGGAATCAATTCCGGATGGTAAAATTCAACATATTTTACCCAGGCCGGGCAGCAGGAAGTTATTAAAGGCATGGTTTCTTTATTATTCAGCCGTTCCAGCAGCTCCTCTGCTTCTGCCATAGTCGTCATATCAGCCCCGAAGCTCACATCAAAAATATGATTAAAGCCAAGCTCTTTCAACCCGGCCACGATTTGGTCGGTTAGAATCTTGCCATAAGGCAAATTAAATTCCTCGCCAATGCTAACCCGGATAGACGGAGCGAATTGGGCAACCATGATTTTTTTCTTGTCCGCCAAATCTTTTTCCACGGCTTCCCACTGGCTTTGCTCCTGGGCCGCGCCAACCGGACAATGAACCGCGCATTGCCCGCAATAAATACAATCAATTTTTTTATTTTTAGTCGGCACTATTTCCTGATCAACTCCTTTGCCTTTTAATTCTAAATAATTGATGTTCTGCAGAAGGGAACAGGCGTCAAGGCAATTGCGGCAATCAATGCATTGGGTTCCGTCAATTTCCACGGCATTGGCGAATTTATAAATTTTTCTGCGTCCCTTTCGGTCGGGAAAACGTTTTATCTCTATTTTGTACCTTTCGGCTAAATCCAGGAGAGCGCAATGGACATTCCAGATGCAAGTTGGGCATTTTTCAATATGCGCGGCAAAAATAAGCTCAATATTCAAATTACGCGTTTTTTTAACTCTTTCCGTGTCGGTCCATATTTCCATTCCATCTTCCGCTTTCCTTTGGCAAGATAGGCAAAGTTTTTTCTCTCCTTTTATTTCCGCAACGCAAATCCGGCAATTCCCTTTGGTGGGAAAATCCGGGTGATAGCAAAGCCCGGGAATAAAAATTCCGTTTTCCCGCGCTACCGCCATTATAGTTTTCCCCGGCTGGCAGCTTATTTTCTTGCCATTAATTTTTATTTTAATTTTTTTCATATAATAGACAGCTAGACAGCTAGTAAATAGACAACTGGAAGTTTTGATTAAGAATTAGAATGATAGAATCTACCTCAAATAAATCGGTTATCTATCCTTAAATTTATCAGTGCTCTGGATAAGTCCGCAGATTAACTTATATCCTTCATAACTTACCACCTTTATTCTGTTTAAGTCATCTTCGGTAATATAACCCAAATCTTTAGCAATGATCAGATAATTCTGCACTTAGGCTGATGAGCCTCTAGCAATAGTATAAAACCTAATTTTATCCTTATAGTGGTACCGGCCATATCCTTCGGCGATATTACCGGTAATAGAGCAGACTGCTCTTCTTATTTGACTTACTAAACCAAATAGTTCATCTTTAGGAAATTTTTTAGTTAATTTATAAACTTGCAAGACCAAGTTATGATTTTTCTGCCAAGCAAAAAGTTGGGTAAAATGTTTAATTGTCTCGCTAGACATAAAGAATAGTTAAACTTCTAGTTGTCTAGTTGTCTATTTACTAGTTGTCTTATTGCCTAAAGCACTCGCAAACAATCTTCCTATCCAGCCCCTTAAAATTAATCTTACTGCCCGGCGTTTTAACCAAAACATTATTTATATAAGACCTAATCGGTATCGGCGCTACGCACCCCAGTCCTCAAAATGAAGTTTCTTCCA
>JAQTRU010000010.1 GCA_028711655.1 Patescibacteria group bacterium | reverse complement strand
CAGAATATCTGCCAGAATACGTGGCTGAATTTTCAGTAAGATTTAGCCACCCGGAAATCTTTGATTCTCCGCTAACCTATCTGCAAAAATCAATTAGCTCTGTTCCACTTGACTAGGTATACCCTAAAAAATTAAAGATAAAAAATAGAAAATCAAAAATAGATTGCGTCATTTTTTATATTTTATTTTTTATTTTTAAATTTATCTAAGAATATGATAGAAAAAAAATCACAATTAGGAACGATCAAGCAGATTATCGGCGCGGTAGTTGATATCCATTTTGAGGATAATCTGCCGGAAATTTACACGGCTCTGGAAGTTAAATTGCCAAGCGAAAAAAAATTGGTTTTGGAAGTAGAGCAGCATATCGGCTTTAATGTGGTCCGGGCTGTAGCTATGGGTTCAACCGACGGCTTGAAAAGGGGAGATGAGGTAGTAAATACCGGCAGGGGCATTAGCGTGCCGGTCGGAGAGGAAACTTTGGGCCGAATCTTTAACGTTCTGGGCGAACCGGTTGACGGAGGCCAGGAAGTAAATACCGGCGAAAAATACGAAATTCATCGCCCGGCCCCGGCCTTTACCGACCAGTCAACCAACACGGAAATTCTGGAAACCGGCATTAAGGTTATTGACTTGATCTGCCCGATCGCCAAAGGCGGCAAGGTCGGAATGTTCGGCGGCGCCGGCGTCGGCAAGACCGTGGTTATCCAGGAATTTATAAACAACATCGCCAAAGCCCATGGCGGCTATTCTGTTTTTGCCGGAGTCGGGGAAAGAAGCCGAGAAGGCAATGACCTTTATCGTGAAATGAAAGAAGCGAAAGTCCTTGATAAATTGGCCATGGTTTTCGGCCAGATGAATGAACCGCCGGGTTGCCGCGCCCGCGTGGCTTTGACCGGCTTGTCAATCGCCGAATATTTCCGCGATGAAAAAGGCCAGGATGTGCTTTTCTTTATAGACAATATTTTTAGATTCACGCAGGCCGGCTCGGAAGTTTCCACCCTGCTTGGCCGGATGCCATCCGCGGTCGGCTACCAGCCTACCTTGGCCACGGAAATGGGCGAGTTGCAGGAAAGGATTACTTCCACGAACAAGGGCTCAATTACTTCCATTCAGGCGATTTATGTGCCGGCCGATGACTTAACCGACCCGGCGCCGGCCACGACTTTCGGGCATCTTGATTCCACCGTGGTGCTTTCCAGAAGTTTGACGGAATTGGGGATTTATCCGGCGGTTGATCCGCTTGACTCTTCTTCCACCATTCTTGACCCAAAGATAGTCGGAGAGAAGCATTACAATGTCGCTCGCGGCGTGCAGAAAGTTTTGCAAAGATATAAAGACCTGCAGGATATTATCGCCATTCTCGGCATGGAAGAATTGTCCGATGAAGACAAATTATCCGTGGTTAGGGCTAGAAAAATTCAGAGATTCCTGTCCCAGCCTTTTCATGTGGCCGAGACTTTTACCGGTCGGCCGGGCAAATACGTGAAATTGGAGGATACTATCCGCGGCTTTGAGGAAATACTTTCCGGCAAGCATGATGACAAAAACGAAGGCGATTTCTATATGTGTGGCGGGATTGAAGAAGTGAGTAAATAATCCGAATCTATCACCGCCTTGCCACGCCCCGTCGTCGCCTTTGGCGTGACCCCGCAAAATGCGGTGGCCAAAGGCGAGGCTCCGCTAGAGCGGGGCCGTGGGCAAATAATTTAATAAAGTGGCGGGACGAATTTATCCCTGCCTTGCCGGCAGGCAGGCGAATGCCCCGAATATTTTATTAATGTATTTTTTGGAGGGAATATGTTAAAAAATAAAAATATACTATATCCGGAATTATCATATAAGTTGAACAAGTTATTTTTTGAAACCCATAATAATTTAGGAAGATATAGAAATAAGAAACAATACGCAGATTATTTTGAAAAGTTGTTAAAGGAAGAGGGTATTGGATATTTAAGGGAATACGTTTTGCCATCGTTATTTGACGGGGAAAGAAAAAGAAGAAATGTTATTGATTTTATAATTGATAATAAAATTATAATTGAGTTTAAAACCGAAACTATAATAACGAAAGACGATTATTTTCAGATTCAGCGTTATTTAGTGTCGGCCAATAAAGAATTGGGAATAATAGTAAATTTTAGGCAAGTTTCGATAAAACCAAAAAGAGTATTAAATGCCTCAATGTTTAAAAAATAACAGTTAATTCGGAGCATTCGGATGTCATTCGGATTAATTAGGATTATATTTATGTACGAGAGCGATAAAACAATTAAATTTGAAGTGGTAACTCCGGAGAGAGTGGTTTTGAAAGAAAATATTCGCCAGGTAACGGTTCCGACCCGGTCCGGGGAAATTACGGTTCTGCCCAATCATATGCCCTTAGTTTCGGTTTTAAAGCCGGGCGTGATTGAATTGGAAAAAGAAAACGGGGAGACAGAAGTTATGTCCGTTTCCGGCGGTTTTATTGAAGTTTTGAAGAATAAAGTCGTAATTTTGGCCGATACGGCGGAAAGGGCGCAGGAGCTTGACTTAATAAGAGCCGAAGAAGCCCGGGCCAGGGCGGAAAAAATAAAAGATGAAACCAGGCAGGAAGACGCGGAAAATTTTGCCGCCATTACCGCCCAATTGGAGAAAGAATTGGCCAGAACCAAAGCGGTTAGAAGATGGAAAAATTTAAAAAGATAATTTTTGGCGGGATTTTTGAGATTCTTAAGATTTTTAAGATTTTTGGGATAAAAAACGGTCCCGAGGTTTCGGGATCGTTTTTTGTATGTTTTCTTCGCCTCTTGACAAACTAAAAAAAAGTGATAAGATACTTATGAGATTTAGCACTCTCGGGTCTAAAGTGCTAATCAGTTAGTAAGTTAATAACCTTTATAATTTATATACCATAATCATATCCATAACTTTTTGAGTTATGCGTTATGAGTTATGCGTTACAAGAGTAAAGTATGAAATTAAAACCAATCCATGACAATGTTATTATTAAGCCGATTGCGGAAAATGAGACAACTAAATCCGGCATAGTTCTGCCCGATACGGTGGACAAGGAAAAGCCGGAGAAAGGAGAAGTTTTGGCTGTGGGCGAGGGAAAGCTATTGGATAACGGCCAGCGGGCGCCGATGTCCGTAAAAGTCGGAGACAAAATTGTATTTAAAAAATATTCTCCGGATGAAATAAAGGTGGACGGAGAAGAGTATTTGGTTATTAGTGAAAACGATATAATCGCGATAATTAATAATTAATAATGGAAAATGAATAATGGAGGAACTAAAATTATTCATTATTAATTTTTCATTTTACATTTATACGTATGGCTAAACAAATTATTTTCAATGAAAAAGGGAGGGCGGCTTTAAAAAGAGGCGTTGATAAATTGGCCAATACCGTTAAAGTTACTCTTGGTCCGCGCGGCCGGAATGTCGTGATTGACAAAAGCTATGGCGCGCCCCAAGTTTCCAAAGACGGGGTAACCGTGGCCAAAGAGATTGAGCTGGAAGACAAGGTGGAAAATATGGGAGCGGAAATCATAAAGGAAGTGGCTTCAAAAACGAACGAAGCGGCCGGGGACGGCACGACTACGGCCACTATTCTGGCCCAGGCCATGATAAACGAAGGCCTGAAACTGGTTTCGGCCGGCGTAAGCCCGGTGGAAATCAGGCAGGCGATTGAGGGCAAAGTTTCCTCTATTGTGGCCAAACTAAAAGAAATGAGCAAATCCATTTCCACCAAAGAGGAGATTGCCCAGGTAGCCTCAATTTCGGCCAATGACAAGGAAATCGGGCAAATAATCGCCGAAGCCATGGATGTGGTCGGCAAAGACGGGGTTATTACGGTTGAAGAAGGCCAGCATTTCGGCGTGGAAAAAGAAGTGGTGGAAGGCATGGAATTTGACAAGGGCTATGTTTCCCCTTACATGATAACCAATCCGGACAAGATGCAGGCGGAGTTTGAAGACCCCTATATTTTGATCACGGACAAAAAAATTTCCGCTCTGGCCGACATTTTGCCGCTCTTGGAAAAATTAGCCCAGTCCGGCAAGAAAGACTTGGTGATTATCGCCGAAGAAATTGAAGGGGAAGCTTTGGCCACTTTTGTGGTTAATAAGTTGAGAGGGACTTTCAATGTTTTGGGAGTCAAGGCCCCGGGCTTTGGCGACAGGCGCAAATCCATGCTTGAAGACATAGCTATATTGACCGGCGGCAAATTGATTTCGGAAGAAGTCGGATTGAAATTGGAAAACGCCGGCATTGACGATTTGGGCCAGGCCCGCAAAGTCGTGGCGACCAAAGAAAAAACCACGGTTGTCGAAGGCAAGGGCAAGCCGGAAAAAATAAAAGAAAGGGTGGAGCAGATAAAGAAAGAAGTTGAAATATCCGATTCCGATTTTGACAAAGAAAAATTGCAGGAGCGGCTGGCAAAACTTTCCGGCGGAGTCGCCGTGATCAAAGTCGGAGCGGCCACGGAAACGGAGATGAAAGAAAAAAAGGATCGGATTGAAGACGCTTTGAACGCCACTCGCGCCGCGCAGGCCGAGGGCATTGTTCCGGGCGGGGGATTGGCCTTGGCTTTGGCCGGAGACGCTTTTGAAGAGCTTACCGACAAAAAAGAGGACGGGCTGGAAGTCAAAATTGTTGACAGCGCCATCTTGGAGCCGATAAAGCAGATTGCCGCCAACTCGGGCAAAGACGGTTCTTTGATTCTTTTTAATATAATCAGAGAGAATAAGAAAGGAAACAAAAATATCGGCTACAACGCCGCGACCGGAAAATTTGAAGATATGATCAGCGCCGGCATCGTTGACCCGACCAAGGTTGTTCGCAGCGCCTTGGAGAACGCCGCTTCGGCCGCCATAATGTTTTTGACTATTGAGGCCGTAATCGCCGAGAAGCCGGAGGAGAAAGGCAAAGAAAACAATTTGCCCGGCGGCATGGGCAACGGCATGGGGATGATGTAATTAAAATAATCCCGCTCTTCTCGAAGGGCGGGACAGGTAAAAATAACATATAAAACAGGGACGCAAAATTTTGCGTCTCTGTTTTTTTATGCAGAGAAGGCAGATAAAGGAAGTGGATAAATCAGACGGGATTTTATTTGTCCAAACTATAAATGTGGATAACCCGCTACTTTTTAAATTTTCTTCTTGTTTGGTTGTTTTTTCCCCCATAGAAACCGCTAAAAAAGTTTTGGGGGAAATTATAAAAAATGTTATAATATAAAGGCGTTTTAACAATTGATTGGCAATCCAATCAATTGTAAAATTCCAGCCAATCAATTAATTAATCAATTAATATAAAGATAAAGTGAAAGAGGGGGAAAATATAACCAACCAAATAGACAAAAAGAGCCAAGAAGGAATAGAAAAATATTCCCCCTTGTCTGATTTGGCGAAAAAATACGGCATCTCCCGCGACTATTTGAATACCCTGATTAACAGGAAAAAACTCAAGGCAAAAAAAATAGGCAGGATTTGGTTTTCAAGGCAGGATTGGTTAGAAGAATATTTGGCCGAGGACGGCAAGAACAAGAAGCACAAAAAAGACGATGGCGGAGAGGATTTGCCTCTTGCTGATTTGGCGAAAAAATACGGCATCTCCCGCGACTATTTGAATACCCTGATTAACAGGAAAAAACTCAAGGCAAAAAAAATAGGCAGGATTTGGTTTTCAAGGCAGGATTGGTTAGAAGAATATTTGGCCGAGGACGGCAAAAACAAAAAATATAAAAAGGGAAAGGCGGGAAAAGAAAAAATTAAAAGCCAAGAAAAAATTTTTAAAAAACCGGAGCCGATTTTTCCTTCGGTTGCTCTAAAACCCGAAGGGAAAAAATTGGATTGGATATTTCCGGAGAAAGACCAACTCCCCGAATTGGAGGCGGCTGAAAGAGATTGGCGGAAGGAGGCGAGGGAAGCGGAAAAAGAAATAGGTGAAATAAAAAGCCATATCCGGCCATTAGAATTTAAACATTCTTTTCGAAAATTTAATTTCGTTTCTTCGCGGGCCAAAAAAACAGCTATCGGTTTCGTCTTAACCATAGTTGCTTTTTGTTTTCTTTGTTTTGTTCCCGGCGCCGGCGCGTCTTTCGCCGATTTGGCCAATAAGATTTTGGATCTTTCCGCCAAGGGGAGGCAAGAAGCTTTAATCAGCGCCAAAAAAGCTGTTTACTTTTTGGCGAAAAAAGCGTCCGTCCCCACGGAAGACGGGGCGGGCCGAGTGGCCGGTATAAGCGAGGCCGCCGGCTGGCCGGTTCTCGCCAATGTCCGCTCCCTCGCTTTCGGAGCGGGCGAGGCGGCCAAAGACTCAATTTTTTTCGCTCTGAATCATTTGGCCCGGGCGCAGAGAAATTTATCTTTTGAACTGGGCAGAGAAGCGGCCGACTTGACCATAGCCGCTTCCGGACGGGTTAGGGGCGTGTCCGAATCCGGCGGGGAAAGCCTGGCGCAATTGGGCAAAGAACTTATCGGGGCGAATGAAAGGGCAAGGGATTATGCCGAAGCCAGCAAATCCAACTTTTTGAAAGAAGCCTCCCGTTCCGCCTGGTCTTTATCCGATCTCTACGCCAGATTTGTAGATTTTATAATTCCGGATCCTTTGAAGGAGCGTTACGCTTTGATAAGGGCTAACGCGGATTTGATGCGGTCCTACGCGGAGGAAGCGCAAACCCCTTCGGCTTCTTTGGCGGATTCGGGGCAGGCGGAAGCGGAGCGGGAAAAAATCACCCAAACCGTGGTTACCAAAACCGTTGAAACAAAATATATTTCCTCGCCCGAGACATTTGCTTTGGGCAAGGTTATCGGTCCGGTTAAGATAACCGGCGATTTGGGCGTTTTGGGAAACTCTGAATTGGATGGCGATTTGGCTGTCGGCGGCCCGGCCCGGTTTGACGACCGGCTTACCGTTTTGGGAGGCTCTGATTTAATCGGAGGGATATACAACAGCCAGGGAGATTTGAAAATAGACGATAATTTGATTGTTACCGCGGCTATGTCGGCTTTGGACGCCAGCATTATTAATGACTTAACCGTCGGCAATAATTTGTCGGCAAAAGTTTTGTCCGTTTCCGGCGACAGCGTGATCGGCGGATCCCAGACAATCCGCGGCTCGCAGTCTATCCTGAGCAATTTGGATATTACCGGCACGTTTTCCGCCGGCTATGCCCATTTCAGCAGTTTGGGCGTAAGCGGTTTCCTTTCCGGCAATAGCGTTTCCGCGGGCGAGGGCGGTTTAATCTCATCCGGAGACGCTCATTTTCTCGGGGATAATAATTATGTTATTGGCAATTTTGACATCAGCAAGGCTTCGGCGGCCGCTTTTTCAGTCGGGGACGGCGCGACCAGCAATTTTGTAGTCAATACCAGCAGCGGCATTATCACCCTTGCCGGCGCCACCACTATCACCGGCGCGCTTGATTTAACCGGAGCTATAACCAGCGCCGGCGCCACCACCTTAACCGGCACCACTACGATCAGCGGCCTTACTTCCATAACCGCTTCCTCCGTTGAACCGGCCTTGACCGTGACCCAGAACGGCGCCGGGGATATAATCAACCTTTATGACGGAGCCAACAAAGTTTTCGCGGTTTTGGACGGCGGTTATGTCGGTATCGGCACGACCACTCCCTACGCCCTGCTCTCGGTCAATGCTCCGGCCGGGGTTGACGCTTTTGCCATCGGTTCTTCAACCGCCACCAATTTCATCGTGGACAAAGAAGGAAACGTGGGAATCGGAATGGCCAATCCCAGATTTGCCCTGGACATAACCAGCTCTTCGGTAATCCCGACTTCTTTTATTCCCACTTTTTATGTTTCCGATGTTTCTACCTCATCAACCGGCGTGATTATGAATATGTTGGCGGCGATGAAAGCTAATCCGGGCATTGATTCCTCGGCCAGCTATAGGATTCTTAAATCCGACTTATCAACAGATTCTTCATCAGCGGTAAATTTTTCAAACATCGACGCCTTACTTGGAATAATCACAGAGGTTAAGCATTTAGGGACCGGCAACATCACCGGCGGAATAAAAGGCGGATATTTCAGCGCTTCCAACCAAAATACGGGAATAGTGGGCGAAAGCGTGGGCGGTTATTTTGAATCCTGGAATTTAGTCGGCGGCACGATCACGAATTCTTACGGCGGACAATTTATTTCCGGCAAATCAGCCGGGACGATTGATAATTCCTACGCCGGTTATTTTGACGCCAGCGGCGGAACAAAAAATTGGGGAATTTACGTTAACGCCGGCGACGCGTATCTTGGCCCCGGCTCTGTCGGCATCGGTACCACCTCGCCCTACGCTAAATTATCCGTAGCCGGCAATATCGCGGCGGACGGAACAATCACAGCTTCTACCATCACCGCCACTTCTTCAATTTCGGCTCCATACTTTACCGCCACCGACGCTTCAGCCACTTCAACCTTTGCCGGCGGGCTGGCGGTTGAAACAAGCGGATTGGTTTATGATTGGCAGACTGGAAATGTGGGGATTGGAACGGCGGCGCCGCGATATAATTTAGATATTTATAATACGGAAGGTGGTTCGGCCGGAATACACGCCAGAGCTAATGCTTATGGCACTTTTTTCTATGGAGAAAGAAGTTCCGGCACCATGGCTTCCCCCTTGGTTACTCCCTCCGATAATGTTTTAGTGGCTTTGGCCGGCGGCGGTTATGACGGAAGTAGTTGGGTGGCGCAAAAAGGGCAAATAAGCATAAAGTCGGATGGAAGTTGGTCAGTCACAAGTCTTCCCACCAAAATAACTTTTGAGACAACGCCAATTGATAGTGCATCCCCTTTGGAAAGGTTAAGAATAACAAATAGCGGCAACGTCGGGATCGGCACCACGTCTCCTTACGAAAAATTATCCGTCGCCGGCAATATCACATCAGACGGCTCAATCACGGCTTATGGCGGATTTATGGGTTCTACTTTCACCGCTACTTCTTCAATCTCGGCTCCGTATTTTACGGCGACCAGCCTTGCAAACGCTTCTACTTTTGCCGGAGGTTTTGTTTCTCAAGCAAGTTCAACGGTTACCGGTAATCTTACGGTTAATGATTTAATTATTCCTGATATGAAATTGGGCGCGGCTACTTATTCTTCTGTCAATGATTTTTTTAAATTATTCACTTCAGCTGGTCGGATATCTGGCGGAACGATTATTGACGCGGGTTCGGAAACAATTAATGTTGCTGCCGGCACCGGTGTTATTAGGATAGCGGACGACGATACTTCTCAAGTTAAATTTTTTGACTGGACGGCTTCTTCTTCCATATCTGTTCCGGCAAATGTTGTTAAATATATCGGCGTTGAGTATAATTCCGGTTCGCCGAGAATTGTCGCGCAAGACAATAATATCTGGGATTATGACACGGAATTTCCTCTGGGTTCGGTTATCAACCAGTCAGGCGACTTGTATATCCTGAATAATTCCTGGTGGGTGGGGGACGGCCTGACCAATGTTATTGAAAGATTGCAGGCGGAAAGTTATACAGCCAGGGATAACCATGTCGGCGGTCTGGTCCTGGACGTTACCGGCACTCGCAATCCCACTCTTTCCGCCGGCACGGTTTGGTCGCGTTTGAATGAATTTGAAATCAGCGCCAAAGATTGTTCCGGGGCCGATACTTTTTACGCTTTTTATCAAGACGGAGCGGGCGGCTGGACCAGAACCGCGGCCCTAAGCCAATATCCGGTTACCCAATATGACAACGGCACGGGCGTTTTGGCAAATATGACCGCCAACAGATACGCCAATTGGTGGGTTTTTGTGGAAATTGACGCGGCCAATAACGGCCAATTGATGCTTATTTATCCCCAAAACCAATATAATAATATCGCCCAAGCCGAAGCTGAAGAAGTTCCGAATTTTCCCACATCCTGGTATGAGCACGGGGTATTGGTAGGCAGAATTTTATTTAAGCAAGGAGTAGACGCGCCCGTAGAAGTCCAGTCCGCCTTTGTCCAACAATTTACTCCGGCTCAAGCCGCAGACCACGGAAATTTGGCTGGACTTTCGGACGACGACCATACCCAATACGCTTTATTAGCAGGCCGAAGCGGTGGCCAAACTTTATATGGCAGTATAACGGCTGATGAGACTTTAACTATCCGTGGTAATTCCGCCGTTGCCGGCAACACTTTAACTTCGGCAAACTTGATTTTTGGCGTAGGAAATTCTGGAGCCACGACCGCCATGACAATTCTTAATTCCGGTAACGTCGGTATCGGGACTGCGAGTCCTGCCCGTGAATTAGAAGTATCTGGTACGGGCGGGAGAGAAATCAGGATAACTTCTACAACAGCGGGAACAGGGACGGCTACGTTAGAACTTAGTACCCCCAATGAAGGAATTTGGTTTATTGAAGCAGATGACGCAACGGGTGATTTGGATATAGGGCAAGGTGGCAATTTGGTAACGATTCAAGACGGCGGCAACGTCGGCATCGGGACAACTACTCCCGCCTATCTCTTAGACGTTGACGGGGATTTTAGAGTGGGGGAAGAAGGAAGTTCTAATGCTTTATTTGTTGACGCTACTAAGGGGGCGGTGGGGATTGGCAAAAATAGTTTAGGAACTTCTTTACCTACAGGTTGGAATAGTCTTAATGGTAATTCAAGATTTTTAGAAATATTTTCAAGTGATTCCGCCTCGACTTATGATGCCGGTATAGTATTAAGACGCGGCGATGCTATGAATATTGGTACGGATATTTGGGTTGATGGTAGTGCGGGACATACTTATATTGACAACAGATGGAACTCTGCGTCTGGTGATATCAGATTTAGAACCCAAACCGCCGGAACCCCCGTAGATGTATTAACTTTAACGGGTGACGGCAACGTCGGCATCGGCACCACTTCTCCCTATGAAAAATTATCCGTGGCCGGCAATATCGCGGCGGACGGGACAATTACGGCTTCTACTATTGCGGCTACGTCCTCAATCTCGGCTCCGTATTTCACGGCTACTAGCGCTTCCGCCACTTCCACATTCGCGGGGGGATTGGCAGTTGATACTTCTGATTTTGTGGTTGACCCGAATAGTGGGCGGGTCGGGATTGGGACAATTTCACCTTCAGCAACACTCAATATTTATGGAGATGTTTTAGCAGGCCAGACCACAGATATGTCAGGAGATTTTAATGGAGTTGGAACAAATAAAAATTTTATATTTGCTTATGATAGCACTGAAACAAATAACATTAATGATGTTGGTTTTGTTATTAGACAATTAAATACAACTGCGGATACGCTAACTGGACTTCATTTCTCCGCAGCAAGCGGTAGCGGTCCGAGTGCTGGGAATGATTACCCAATTGCTGCAAGTATTGTTGTAGAGCATGAAGCAAGAACCTCTGGAGAGTATCATGCAGGTGAAATGACTTTTCATACTGCGCCGGGGAGTAATGTTGCTCCTTCTGAAAGAATGCGTATAGATTCTTCCGGCAACGTCGGCATCGGGACGACAAGTCCATCTGGAACATTTGAAGTGGAAAAATCTGTCAATACCGCTAATTTAGTTCAAATCACAAATCCGAACACAGGAGCTACTGCTTATGCCGAACTTAATATTCGTAATGACTATGGATCGCAAAATGGTTTGCGTCTTCTTACTATGGGCACAAACTGGACGGATGCTGGTATCTTTAAGCAGGATTCGGGCGGGCTTGTTACTGACTCGGCTCTTGCAAATGGTCTTTTCTTGGGAACACGCGCGTCAGCGCCCATAAATTTTTATACTAATAATAACGCCTCACCGCGAATGACTATTGATTCCTCCGGCAACGTCGGCATCGGGACGACCTCGCCGGCTTATCTCTTAGACGTTGACGGAGATATGCGGGTGGGAGTAGTTGGTAAGGCCAATACTTTTTATGTTGATACGGATAATGAGAGGGTGGGGATTGGGACGGCTTCTCCTGTCCCAGCTTTTGAAATAGATAAGTCTATTGCTTATACTGGTAGCCAAATTGATGGAGAGATAATGAGATTAGTAAATACAAACAACCAGGCTATAAGTCCGGTTGAGATAATGTTTTATACTGTCAGGAATGATACGGACGGAACTAATCTATATACGGCCGGAATTAAAGCAATCGGGACTCGTGGAACCGGCGCTGGCGCTATCAATTCAGGGGCATTGGCTTTTCATACAGCGGATGGCGCTGGAAATGTTGCTGAAAGAATGAGAATTGATTCATCCGGCAATGTCGGTATCGGGACGGCAAGCCCAGGATCGAAGTTAGAAGTAAGCGCTGGGACATCTATATCTTCAGCTAGTTCTTTCCCATTGCAAATTACAAACTATTTATCCGAAGAACATTTTTCCGGAATAGGATTTGCTGGTTACAATGCTGGGGCAGACCAACCAATAAAATCAAGCATAGCGCATTTAAGGGAAACCGGTTCTGCTTATGGCTGGGGTGATTTAGTTTTTCTGCTTGACGAAACTAATGATTTAAGCGACGTGGATATAAACGATGAGAAGATGAGAATTACTTCTGACGGCAATGTCGGCATCGGGCATTCATCTCCAGCGGCTAAACTTCACATACAAGATACAACCTCAATAACAAGTTTTACCGGAGCGCATAACGCCGGCCTTAAAATAAGAGGCGGGACAACTAATAGCGAGTACGCTTTATTGGGATTTGCCAGTTCCTATGATTCAAACGTCGGCCAAATAGGGGTAAGACAGGAAGCCATCGGTTCATATATGGAGTTTGGCACTTCTAATAATTATGGCTTGGGAATAACTAATACAGCAATGACTATTAACCCTAGTGGCAACGTCGGGATTGGGGTATCTCCTAGTTACCCACTTGATATAAAAAGGGATGGAACAGCTTTTTATGGTAATTTATATGCTTTAGCTAATTTTAGAGATGCCAGCGCTAACAAAGGATTAGTTATTGGATATGACAACACGGCTTATAAAACGTCTTTGTGGGCTGCAAATTCTGCAGGGTGGGGTACTGAAACAGCTATGGAATTTTGGACAGCTAATGGTTCGGCGTGGGGTTCAAGAATGATAATAAACGGTACTGGTGTCGGCATTGGCGCATCAGCCACTAACCCCACTCATCTCATTGAACTTGACGCCGACACCTATGGCACAACTTCGGGCTGGACCGACTCGTCTGACCGAAATAAAAAAGAAAATTTTACGGTTCTGGGCGATTTAGCCTTGGAGCCGGTAAAACTATCGGTCTGGACCGGAAATGGCTCTACGATTGATGCGATTGAATATGAAGAAGGAGAGGAAGTTAATCTAGATAATAACGAAATATTAAAGCGTCTCTCTATAATGCCGGTAATGCAGTGGAATTTTATCAATGATGACGACTATAATGAAATGAGCTCTTCTACGATTAAGCATATTGGCCCGACGGCCCAGGATTTCTATAAATTATTCGGTTTAGGTTCGTCTGACACCAGAGTAAGGGCTACGGATTTAGCCGGAGTTTCGCTCGCCGGCCTTAAAGCTCTGAACGAAAAGGTTTGGCCGATAATCAATAATATTGGAGTTGACGAAAATGGCAATATAAAATTGGGAAATTGCGTAAGAACAGGGCAATGCCCTGTTCCGACCGAAGGGGGAGAACCTGTCGTGGAAATCGTGACCGCCACCACTACCAGCCAGACCGCGTTTGTGGTTAACCAGTTCGGCTCGGGCGACATTGCTGATTTCAAAACTCAAGATGTAAGCGTTATGAATATTGCGGGCAGCGGCAAAGTTTCCATTGTCGGCACTTTGGCCGTGGACGGCCGGATCATGGCTTGCGCCGGTTCTTCCTGCGGTTCGGTTTTGGAAGACGCGGTTGACGAAACCATGGGCGATATCGGCGTGGAAGGCAAGGTCGTGGCCGGAGCGTTTGAAGGCTATTGCGAAGAGGGCTTTGTTTGGGTACCGGGCTCGGCGAAGTATGGGACAATGCCGGGATTCTGCGTAGCGGCTCGCATCGCTCGCCTGGCAGACACGAATGAAACGAATTTAACGAATATAACGAATGTGAATGGCCAGGTATGGAATAATATTTCGCAGGGTGAAGCAGGTCTTGCCTGCCAAGGTTTAGGCACGGGCTACCATTTAATTTCCGAAAACGAGTGGTTAACCATTGCTGGCAATATTATTAAAGTGGCTAGCAATGATATAGACGAAGCTACGCCGGGCCTGCAATTATCAACTGGGATAGACCCGAACCTGCCCTTTACCCTAACTAATGGCGAAAAAGTCTATGAACTGGCCGGAGAAACAGGGGAATGGACGGACAGGATTATTTCCGCCACGGCTGTGCCCACGCCGGAGAAAGACAGCTGGCAGGAATATTATGAAATAGACATAAAAGATTTTGATTTCCCCCCGCCTTATTATTTGACCTCGGCCAACGGGATTGGTAAAATATTGGTAGGAGCGCCGGAAAATCGGGAGAGTAGCTTAGCCGGGTTTGTCCGGGGCAGAGATGGAATTTATAGCCTGGATTTGACTAATTCTCCGATAGCGGTGAGCGGAACGATTGGATTTAGATGCGCGAAGTAAATAATTCCCTCCTTCGAAAGCCTGCCTGTCCGGTAGGCAGGGAGGGGTAGGGGAGGTTTAAACCACCTTCAGCCCCCTTTTGAAGGGGGACAAATAGGACTTATAAATAACATATAACCCCCAAACTTATGCCAAAACTAAAAACCATTTTAAGGCTGGCGGCTATTTTTAGTCTGGCCTTAACCTTAAATCTGGGCGCAGCCCTGGCCCAAGACGATTCGGTCGCGGCCGAAGAAATATTTGCCGGAGACATAAAAGCGCCGGCGGCCGAGTCAACGGCGGCCGAGGAGGACAACGCCTTAAGCGCGGAAATTTTAGGCGTGGAGGCGCCGAGTTTATTGCCGACTTCGCCTTTTTATTTTTTTAAAGAAATCGGGCGGGGCCTAGGCAATGTCTTTGCATTTTCCGCCGAGAACAAGGCGGAAAGAAGGATGGAACAAGCGGCGGAGCGTCTGGCGGAAGCGAAAGCCATGATAGCCGAAGCTTCTTCGGACAATAATCGCGCGAACAAAAAAATAACCAACAGCTTGATAAAATATCAAAAAGACATAGCCAAAGCGGAGGCCAGCCTTGGGAAAATAAAGGAAGATTCGGACGCTTATAATAATTTAATGGACAAAGCCGTGGATAAGTATTCGGCTTTTGCCAAAGTTATGGCCGTGGACGAAGATTTAGCTTTGGATATTGATAAGGATATTGTTCAGGAAATTTATAAAAGCAAAGAGATCGTTTTGGATAATTTGGCGGGAATTATAGATAAATTACCTGACCCGGAAAAATTAACAGAGGTTTTGCAGAATCAAGCCGGCTCGGATTTCAAAGAATTCAGAAATCTGGAAGTTTTGGGCGAACTGCAAGGCAAATTGCCGGAGCAAGCGGCCGAAGCGGTGAAAC
Organism: Patescibacteria group bacterium; assembly: GCA_028711655.1. Classification (NCBI taxonomy): domain Bacteria; species Patescibacteria group bacterium. The sequence goes on along the minus strand of JAQTRU010000010.1, from coordinate 10,637 downwards.
AGGCGCAGGAAAAGATAAGGGCAAGAATGGAAGAGAAATTAGCCGCGGCCGCGGACGGCAAAACCGGTGAAGATTTTGCCAATTACGTGATAGCCCTGAAAGGCAACCAGGTTGAGCATATGGCGATTTTAGATGAGCTTGGCAAGAGCGAAAATTTGCCGGACGAAGTAGCGGCCGGATTCAGGAAAGCCAAGGACGCGGTGGCCATAAATTTTTCCAAAAAAATGATAAACCATCCGTCTTCGCGACAATTGGTGGAAGACATCGCTTCCGGAGACATTGACAAATTAAGGGTTTTGGAGCAAATGTCAGACGCCTTGCCGGATTACAGCGAAGTAAAGGAAGAATTGAACCAAGCGCGGGAAAGGGCCCTGAACCGGGCGGTGGAAAAAATCAGCGAGATTGAATCCGTTGACGACAAAATAAATTTTTTGATAAAAGACGGAGTGCCGGACGCGAAGAGTTTTGTTATCCTTGACCAGTTGCAGGCGAAATTTACGCCGGAACAGCAAGAAACCATGAAAGCGGTGAGAAACAAGGCTTTTGAAATTTTTTCCGACATTGTTGACAATGCCGAGAACAGCGAAAAATTACTGGAAAGATTGTCATCTGACAGCCCGAAAGACATAGAAGTAATCGCGGCTATCAGAAAAAATTTGCCGGCCGGCGTGGCTCTGAAATTTGAAACTCTGGTGAAAAAGCAGTTGGAAAGGGTGGAAGAGAGGCTGGCAAACGAAGAAAATCTGGAGAAGCTGATTGATTTGAGGGCGCAGATTGACGATTCGCCGGAAGCCCAATCCCTGATCGCGAGCGTAAGGCCGGGGCTGATAGAAAAAATAAACAAAGAGCAAGTGGATAAGGTGGCGCAGGCCTTTGAGAAAGCGGCCGACCCGAGCCGGGTGGTGGAAATCGCCAATAAATATAATGAGATTCTGGAAAAATATCCGTCCGTGGCGGAAACTTTGAAAAAAGTTAACCCCGGGCTGGTAAAAAATTTAATAGACGCCCAGACGAAAAAAATTGAAGAGGGAATAGAAAAGATAAGCGATCCGGAAGAAATGCAGGCGGTTTTGGAAAAATTGGAAGCCGTTGGCATGGAAAAATTCAAAGACCAGATCGGCCCGGAAGCGAAAGCGAAAATAACAAACAGAATTGTAGGCCAGCAGAAAGAAATTGAAAAAAATAAGTTTATGGAGCAAATAAGCCGGGAAGCCGGCGGAGAAATCAACCGGCAGGAAATGGAAAAAGTATTTAATGAAAATGTCGGCAGTTTGATTGAATCATCGGGCGGACAGCCGACTTCGGAAATAAGAGAGCGGGCGGAAAAGATAATAAGAGAGCAAGTGGGGGTTATGATCCAAAAAAAGCAGGCGGAGCAGCAAATATTAGAGAGCCTGCCGGCGGATATCCCCAATCGCGAGGAGGTTGAAAACAGAATGAGGCGGGAGTTGGCGCCGAAAGAGATTAACGCGCCGTTGGAGTTAAAAGAGATTGACCCCGCAAGGCAGGAGGCGTCCGGCCAGATGCAGGCCCCTCCGAGCGCTGAAGAGATAGAAAGAATAAAGCAGGAGCAGATACGGCAGCAAGCTCCGCAGACTATGGGGCCGACGCCGGAGCAAATTCAGCAGATGCAACAAGCGCCGGCGCAGGCAGAGAATTAAAAAATATAAAAACCCCGCCCTTTGAGAAGAGCGGGGTTTTTGAAAGGAGTAAAATTTAAATGCTTCTCCGCCGGTAAGGGGAGGGATTTATCTAAGCAAGCCTGGCCAAGTCGGAAAAGCAGAGAAAATAAAGATAGAAGACAAAAAGAAGGAGCAGGACCGACGAGGCGATATTAAAATATTTCATTATATTCAGCAGGTTATACCGAGCAAAAAAATTGTTCAGCCGGCTTTGGCCGCTATTTTCCCAGTAATCCATTTGGTAATAATTATTTGTTTCAAGGAAAGAATTAGAAAAAGCTGATTTATTTCCCAGGGAATAGGTTAGAAATTTTTCCGCGGGAAGGGAATTCAGGGACGAGGGGAGAAAAAGAGGGGAGTTTAAATTATGGCCGATAAGGTAATTTCCCAATTCTTCCCCGGCTATCCGCGGTTGGGAAACGCCCAAGGGCGGGGCGCCGAAAATTTGCACCACCAAAGTCGTATCTTGGCCGTCAAAATTTCCCCGGGCGGCAGCCACCCCGATTTCCCGGTAATAAGAATTTAAAATGTTTTTTTTGTGGGAGGGCGAAGCCAGCCAGGCGGCCAGCACGCCCTCGCTCGTGATAAAATCAACCGCTAAATTTTCGCCGACATAAGAATATTTATAGCCGGTTTCTTTTATCCATTCGGAAAATTTTTTCTCCCCGATATTATGCTGGAACCGGCCGCTGGCCAGGATGGCCAGGGCTTTTTCAGCCGCCGCCTTGGCCAGGAGTTCGTTAACGGTCAAAGGGCCAAGATTATTTTCCGTTCTTTCCCGGTTGGTGAGTTCAATGATTTTTTCCGGAGTGATAGAGGAAAGATAGGCGGTTTTTGGCCACAAAAAAATCCCTAAAAGAATTACTGTTAGAGATCCTAAATATCTTAAATAATAAGTTTTTTCCCGACAAAAAGGGGAAGTTTTATTTTTATTCAGCATTTTTTATTTTTATCTTTATTTTTGTTTTTGTCAACCCCAAATAAAGCTTTTTAAGCTTATATTACTATTATAGCATAGATAGCGAAAAAAAGCAAGGATGGAAAAATAAAAAATTGAGATTTTTATTTAGATGACTCAAACATATAACTTAGATTCTAAATTCTAAGCACTAAATCCTAAACTCTAAACAAATCCTAAATTCAAATTATCAAAATTCAAAACATTAGTTTTGAGCATTTGGATTTTGGTAATTGTGATTTGTTTAGGATTTTCAACCCGAGGCTGATCTGCCTCTGGCATGAAGAAATTAGGATTTAGGATTTATTCTTCTTGTTTTACCAATAATACAGCAGCTTGAATTTTTGTTTTCTCCTCCTTGCCGTTCTTTAATTCGTGTATTATAATATTTCTATGTCTTTGGTTGATGATTTGATTAAAACCGGCTATTTAAAAACTCCGACCATAATAGAGGCTTTTCAAAAAGTCAGGCGGAGAGATTTTTTAGTTTCCGGAAGCGAAGAAGAGGCGGAAATAAACGCGCCGATTTCTCTCGGATTTGGCCAGACTATTTCCCAGCCGGCCACTGTGGCCTTCATGCTGGAATTGCTGCGGCCCCAAAAAGGGGAAAAAATTCTTGATGTGGGGAGCGGTTCGGGCTGGACTTGCGCTTTGTTGGCCCGGATTGTTGGCGAGGCAGGAAAAGTTTACGGAGTTGAAAGAATAAAGGAGTTGGAAGAAAGGGCGGAAAAAAATGTATCCAAATATGATTTTATAAAAAAGGGCATTGTGCAAATTTTTTGTTCAGACGGAAGCGAAGGTTTGCCCGATTTATCTCCTTTTGATAAGATTATAGTGGCGGCCGCGGCCGAGGAAATTCCGGAGGCGTTATTGGCGCAGTTAAAAGTCGGGGGCCGGTTGGTTATTCCGGTGGGCAGGCAATTTGAAGCCCAGAATATGGTGGCGGTTGACAAAACTGGCAAAGACAAATTTAAGAAAAAAATATTTCCGGGGTTTATTTTTGTGCCCCTGGTTAAAGATTAAAAAAGAATTATGAAGCTGATTATTTTTGCCGGCGGCATCGGCACCAGGCTTTGGCCCTTGTCGCGGCAGAATTCGCCGAAACAATTTGACAGAATTTTTTCCGGCAAGTCAACATTGGAATTGGCCGTGGGCCGGGTGGCGCCTGTTTTCGGACTGGCCAATGTTTTTATCCAGACCGTAGAAAATTACAGGGATATTGTCAGGCGGCAAATTCCCGATTTGCCCGCGGAAAATATTATAATTGAGCCGGCGCGGCGGAATTTGGGTCCGGCAGTCTGCTTGGCCATGACGGAGATGGAAAAACGGGGTTTTTCCGGGCCGGTAGCCATCCTTTGGTCCGACCACTTATTGGAGAGAGAAAAAGATTTCACCCGCAATCTGCAATTGGGAGAAAAACTAATAAGCCAAGACCCCGGCCGTTTGGTGTTTCTGGCCGAGAAGCCCCGGTTCGCCAACAATAATCTGGGCTGGATGAAAATCGGAGACAAGGCGGGAGAAATTGAAGGAAATGGCTTTTTCCGCTTTGCCGGCTGGAAGTACAGGCCGGAAATCGGAGAATGCAAGCGGATGTATGAGTCCGGGCAGTATTCCTGGAATCCCGGCTATTTTATAACCTCGGTGGAATTTTTGCTGAAACAGTATGAAAATTTATCCCCGCAAATATATGAAAGCGTAAAGAAGGGAAATTATGAGCAGGCGGAAGCTGTCCATTTTGATGAAGCGATTCTGGAAAAAATTGATTTGAGCAAGGCCGTAATTTTGAAAACCGATATGGGCTGGAGCGACCCCGGCACTTTGTACGCCCTGAAAGAGGCGCTTGAAGAAAGCAATGAAGCTAACGTAACCCAAGGCCGGGTAACAACCCTTAACGTCCGCGACAGTTTATTGTATAATTTGGAAAAAGACAAAATAATGGCTGTTTTGGGAGTTGACGGAATGGTGGTTGTCAACACGCCGGACGCTTTAATCGTTATTCCCAAAGACGAGGTGGTAAATATTACAAAATTAATCAATAAAATGAAAGAGGAGGGCTTGGAGAAGTATTTATAACATATGAAATTTACAAAAAACACAATTGTTTTAATTATTATCCTGTTTGTTTTGGCCGGAGTTTTTTATTGGCGCGGGACAAATTCGGCCGCGGATAAGGGCGGGCAGGATATTCAATTTTCGGTTTCTCCCGGGGAAAGCGTAAGCCGGATAAGCGGTAATTTAACCGAAGCCGGATTGATTAAGTCGGAATTTTATTTCAAGGCTTATATTTGGAAGAATGGCCTGGGGGCAAAATTGCAGGCAGGCGATTATATTTTGAATCCGTCCCTTTCCATAAAGAAAATTGTGGGGATTTTGACCGGCGGGCAGGGAATGAGCAAGGAAAGAACCATAAAAATTATTGAGGGCTGGAATATTCGGGAAATTTCCCAGTATTTTGAAAGAGAAGGTATGTTCCAGTCCGAGGAACTCTTGGAGTTGGTTGGTTTCCCAAAAATTGATTATCGGTATAACAAGGAAATGCCGGCGCCAAAAAATTATTCTTCCCAATTTGATTTTTTGGCCGATAAGCCGGTTTATTATAGCTTGGAGGGATATTTATTCCCGGATACTTACCGCATTTTCAAAGACGCGGCCTTGGACGACATAGTTTTGAAGATGCTTGATAATTTTGGCAAAAAACTAACGTCGGAGATGCGGGATGAAATTGCCAGGCAAGGGAAAACCATTTATGAAATTGTAACCATGGCGTCTTTGCTGGAGAAAGAAGTGCGCGGGGAAGAAGATATGAAAATTGTTTCCGGAATTTTCTGGGACAGGATAAAAAATAAGCAGGCGCTTGAATCCTGCGCGACCTTGGCTTATATTTTGGGCGTTAACAAGCCCCAGTATACGGCCGAGGACACAAAAATAGATTCGCCTTACAATACCTACCGGAACAGGGGATTGCCGCCCGGGCCGATTTCCAACCCCGGCTTGAAAGCGATCAGGGCCGCGATTTATCCGATTTATACAAATTATAATTATTTTTTGAGCCGGCCGGATACCGGCGAAACGGTTTTTTCCAAAACTTACGAAGAGCATATCGGAAATAAGGCAAAATATTTGAAATAAAGCGGTAAAACCCCGCCCTTCGCAAAGGGCGGGGTTTTTGTTTTTCCCCGCCGGAAATACGCCCGCGGCTTGTTGCGGTCTAGCTTTACGCCCGGGCCGGTTTTCCGGAGGGGTTGACAGGCTTTTTAATTATGATAAACTATAAATACCTACCAAAATAGTGTGTATTAAATACCTCGTTCAATCCGTGTCCCCCTTCGAAAGGGGGATTAAGGGGGTTATAACTTTTTTTTAACTTCCCCAACCCCTCCCTGCCTACCGGACAGGCAGGCTTTTGAAGGAGGGCAAAATTCCCCTTAGTACCCCCTTACCGAAAGGGGGCAAAAATGTATGAAATTTTCTACGCGGACAACTTACGGCTTGAGGGCTATGATTAGATTGGCCGGCCATAAAGACAAAAAACCTTTGCCCCTGCCCAATATTGCCAAAGCGGAAAATATTTCTTTGAGTTATTTGGAGAGATTATTTGCCGATTTGAAAAAGGGCGGTTTGGTTAAAGCTGGCAAAGGCTCTAAGGGCGGCTACCGCCTGGGCCGGCCAGCAAGTAAAATCACGGTTTTTGATATTATTAAATCCTTGGAGGGTAAAATGAGTTTATTCCATTGTTTGGCTGAAGATGGTAATATTTATTGTAATATCGGTTGTAAATGCGGAGCGGCTCTGGTTTTATCTAAAGTTCAGGAATCTCTAAAAAAGACTTTAAAAGGAATTAAGCTAAGCGATTTAGTCGCATAACGCATAACGCATAACGCATAACGCATAACGCATAACGAGAAGGCTTTATGAGAAATAAAATCCCTCCAACCTCTTTTATCCCGCCGGTGCCGAGGTTTTGGCGGACAAGCAAGGGGAAGAAAATAAACATTTGGTTATCTTTATTTTTTGTATTTTATTTTTTATTTTTTAGTTTTTTTCCAGCGTTAGCCAATAGTTTGCCGGATTCTGACAATGACGGCGTACCTGACAGAGATGAAATAGAGATTTATAAAACAGATCCGTTCAATCCCGATACTGATGGCGATGGCTATAGCGATTGGGAGGAATTAAATGCGGGCTATTCTCCCCATAATCCGGAGCCGGTCAAGCTGGAAGACAATGATTATGACGGAGACGGCCTGTCTGACAGGATGGAACTGAATTTCGGAACAGATTTGGCAAATCCGGACACGGACGGCGACGGCTATTCGGACGGAGAAGAGATAAGAGGCGGTTTTGACCCCCTGGTTGGTAACGGAGCCAAGCTGGAAAAGAGGATAGAGATAAATACTGGCGTTCAGACTTTAAGTTATTTTTTGGGCGGGGTAAGAATGGGGACTTTTTCCGTTTCCACCGGCAAAGCGAGCATGCCGACGCCAAAGGGCCATTTTACGATTTATAATAAATTTCCTAAAGCCTGGTCAAGTTATGGCTTATGGATGCCCTATTGGCTGGGCATGCAATACGGAAAATTCGGGATTCATGAATTGCCGGTTTGGCCCAGCGGCTATAAGGAGGGCGAAGACCACTTAGGCACGCCGGTTTCCCATGGTTGTATCCGCCTAGGCGTCGGTCCGGCCAAGTTTATTTATGACTGGACGCCGGTCGGCACGCCGGTTTACATTTATTAATTTTTTATAACGTGAAACGCATAACGCGTAACATGGTTTATAATATGTCTTATTCAAAAAAAGTACTAAAGCATTTTAAAAATCCCCATAACCAGGGCGTGATTAAGAACGCGGACGCGGTTGGAAAAGTCGGAAATCCAACTTGCGGAGATGTAATGAAGATTTATATAAAAGTTAAAGACAATAAGATAAAAGATATTAAGTTTGAAACTTTAGGTTGCGCGGCCGCGATTGCGGTTTCTTCGGCTTTGACCGATATGGTGAAAGGGAAAACCATTGACCAGGCGCTAAAAATCACCAAAGATAAAATTGTAAAAAATTTGGGCGGCCTACCCCCTGTAAAAATCCATTGTTCAATGCTGGGGGTTGAAGCTTTGCATGAAGCGATAAAGAATTATAAAAATAAAATAATAAAATAATATAAAAATAGCGATGAATTTGACAAGAAATCAAAAAATTGCGATTACGGCAATTATTATTCCAAATATAATCGCTATACTACTCGGCGCAATCAACTTCTTTCAAAACAGGAATATTAAATTTGATTTAAATGAATTAAAAGCTGCCAAAATCATATCCGATAGGCTTTGCCTTTCTAACGGATATTGTATTTATGAAGATGAATCATTAAATATCCCAAATATATCTACTGGCCAAATAGTTAATGGAAAAGTTAAAAATCAAGTTAGCACATACACTAAGGGAGCGACAACAACTATGGAATTTAGATAAAATTATAAATTTAAAAATTGTTTAAAAATTTAAAATTTAAAATTTAAAATTAATAAGAATATGGCAGAAGCAAAAATTTTAATCAGAGGTTATACCTCGGCGGAAGAAGTGGAGACAAAGGGAGAAGAAAGAACCTGCCCGACCATTAGCTTGATAAGAGATAACGGGAAAACGATAGTTGTGGACCCGGGAGTTTTAAGGAATCAGGATGACCTAAGGGAAAAATTAAGGGAAGATGGTTTAACTACGGACGACATAGATTTTGTATTTTTAACCCATTCCCACCTTGACCATTACCGCAATACCGGCATGTTTGCCCGCGCTAAAGTTTTGGAATATTTTGGGATTTGGGACGGAAACAAATGCGATGACTGGCAGGAAGATTTTAGCCCAGATATAAAAATTATAAAAACACCCGGGCATAATTCTAATTCCATAACTTTTTTAGTCAAAACAGAAAAGGGGACAGTGGCGATTTGCGGAGATGTTTTTTGGAAAGAAAATTACCCGGAGAATGATCCCTACGCTTCCGATCCCGTTAAATTGGCCGAAAGCCGGAAAAAAGCTTTGGAAATGGCTGATTTTGTGATTCCCGGGCACGGGAGCATATTCAAAGTTAAAAAATAATAATTAATTACAAATCCACAAATTATTTCACAAATTCACAAATACTATTTTAAACATTTTTGTTATATTTGTATATTTGTGAAAGATTTGTAATTTGTAGAATAAATAATATGGTAAAAAAACAAATAAAGAATAATTTAGAAGAAAAGATTAAAAAAGCTTTAGAGAAAGTCCGGCCGAGCCTGCAGGCTGATGGCGGAGATATTAAATTTATCGGCTGGTATCCGGAAACCGGCATCGTTCAGGTGCAATTAGTCGGCATGTGCGCGCACTGCCCTATGGCGCAGATGACTCTAAAGCAGGGAATTGAAGCGGAGCTAAAGAAAGAAGTGCCGGAGGTAAAGGAAGTGATTAACGCGTAATTTTCAATTACCAATTATCAATTTTCAAACAATTTTTAATATATTAATTTTCAAACTACGAAATTTATCGTTCATTGAAAATTGAAAATTGAAAATTGTAAATTTATGTCAATATATTTTGACCATAGCGCTACCACGCCAATAGACAAAAAGGCGCTAAAAGAAATGGCACCGTATTTTAACGAGAAATTCGGCAATCCGTCTTCAATCCATAGCTTTGGCCAGGCCGCGGTTGCCGGAGTTGATAAAGCCAGAGAGCAGGTGGCGAATTTTTTAAATTGCGATCCGGGAGAAATAATTTTTACTTCCGGAGCGACCGAATCCGATAATCTGGCATTGCGGGGCGTTATTAAGGCCTTGAAGTTGAGGGGAATTAAAAATCCGCATGTTATTACAACCCTGATTGAGCATGACGCGGTGCTAGAGCCTTGCTTAGAAATGGAAAAAGAGGGCGTGGAAGTGACATTTTTACCGGTTAAACCCAATGGCGTGGTGGATTTGGAAAAATTTAGGAAAACCGTAAAAGATAACACGGTTTTGGTTTCCGTGATGTATGTTAACAGTGAAGTCGGGTCAATACAACCTGTCAGGGAAATCGGGAAAATTATAGAAAAGATAAATAAAGATAAGTTAAATGAATGGAAGAAAGCCAGAACCAAGGACAGGGGGGAAAAACCGCAGCCGATTTATTTTCATACGGACGCGACTCAAGCCCTTAATTTTTTGCCTGGCGATACTAAATATCTTCATGTTGATTTATTAAGTTTGTCCGGCCATAAAATTTACGGGCCAAAAGGCGTGGGCGCCTTATTCGTTAAAAATGATGTTCCGCTTAAGCCAATCCAATTAGGCGGACATCATGAAAGAAATTTGCGCAGCGGCACGTTAAATGTGCCCGGGATTGTAGGTTTAGGGGCGGCTATTAGTCTTTTGGATGAAAAAACAGTTAAAAAAAATAATGCCAAAATCGCCAAACTGCGGGATAAGCTCGTGGACGGCATTAGGAAAAATATACCTGACGTTATTTTAAATACGGACCGAGAAAATTCCACGCCAGGGCATGCCCATTTTTCTTTTTTGGGCGTGGAAGGGGAGTCAATTTTAATCGCTCTGGATTTAGAAGGAATCGCGGTTTCCACCGGTTCGGCCTGCGCTTCCGGCTCTTTAAAAGCTTCGCATGTATTACTGGCCATGGGTATAAAAAAAGAAGTCGCTCACAATTCCATCCGTTTTAGTTTGGGAAAAAATAATACAGAAGCCGAAATAAAGACATTAATAAAAATTTTACCGCCGATTATAAATAAATTAAGAGGAATGAACCCTGACTATTTAAAATAATATAAAAATAAAATAAAACAAGAAAAAATAAAGGGGCTCAACCCAAAGCTTCGGGGTTGATCCCCTTTGTAAGTTATGGGTATACTAAGGCAGTTGGAACAAGAGTAAAATTAAACTAGCTAATAATTAACTCTCTTGTTCTATGATCGCGCTCTTAAACCAGGTCCCTTCTGAGACCAAAATCAGAAAACAATTAAGAAAA
>JAQTRU010000009.1 GCA_028711655.1 Patescibacteria group bacterium | reverse complement strand
GGGTCCTTTGAGTGAAAGTGAGGGCGGAAGTTTAAACTGGTTTCTTGCTGAAACTTTTGAGCCAGATCAGTTTGGGGCTAGCTCGTTTTTTGGATCTGGCGGCAGGATTATTGAAGTTGGTCCAAGACTTGGTCTAGTAACGCCTTGGTCAACCAGCGCTGGAACGATTTTTGGGGCGAGCAATCTGACTGAGGTCGGGAGGATAGAAGTTGCTCGACGTTATTGGCTGGTTCTGGGAGAGGGTATGACTCTTTCTGATGAACAGACAGAACAAATCTTTGGGCTGCTTCATGACCGGATGACCGAGCAGGTTTATAAATCGCCTCTCTCCACCTTTGAATCGGGGATTATTCCGGAATCGGTACAAACTATCCCGATTCTGGAGAAAGGAGTATTGGCTTTAAGGCAATTCGCAGATGATTATGGATTGGGTTTTACGCCGGAGATGGAGGAGTATATTTGCGTCCACTTCAGCAATGAATTAAAACGTGATCCGACCGACGTGGAACTTTTTATGTTCGGCCAGCTCAATTCCGAACATTGCCGCCATCATATTTTCAACGGAAACTGGGAGATTGACGGAATTGCTAAACCGAGAACCTTGATGGAAATGATTCGGGAAACGGTTAGCGTCAATCCGGGGAATATCGCTGTCGCTTTCAGGGATAATGCGGCTGTCTTGGAGCCGAGAAAAATAAAAGTTTTAATGCCTTCACATCCCGATGTTGCTTCCAACTTCAAGGTTGTGACGATTCGCCGAGGGATGGTTCTGAAAGTTGAAACGCATAATCACCCGACAACGGTTTCTCCTTATGCGGGAGCGGCTACTGGCGTGGCTGTGCGGCGCGATGTTTTCGGCACTGGCCGAGGCGGTGTATCAACCGGCCATTTGGCTGGTTACTATGTTGGCAATCTCTTTATTCCGGGTTATTCATTACCTTGGGAGAGAGAATACGTCGGATATTCTCCGCGCTTTGCTACCCCGTTACAGATTTTGGTTCAGGCTTCAAATGGCGCTTCGGATAATGCCAATTGTTTCGGCAACCCGGTGGTTGTCGGAACAACCAGGTCGTTTGAACAGAAGGTTGGCGATACGCACTATGGCTACCGTAAAACTGCGATGATTGCGGGCAGTTTCGGTTACATTGATGAGCGCCATATCAGGAAGGGTGAGCCGGAAAAGGGGATGTTAGTTGTCCAGACTGGCGGTTTATCATTTCCAATCGGGGTTGGCGGCGGGTCCGGTTCAAGCAAAGACGCTGGCGGACAAGGTCTTCGATTGGACTTTAATTCAGTCCAGCGGGATGACGCTTTCACCGAAAGGAGCAATTTTTGCGTGGTTCGCGCTTGTTCAGAACTTGGCGATGATAACCCGATCGTAACTTTGACTGATTTGGGCGCGGGCGGCGATTGCGTGGCTATTCCGGAATTAGTTTTCCCGGCCGGAGGCAGAGTTGAACTTCGCCAAATTCCTTGCGGCGACAAAACAATGCCCGTCTGGGTCTTTTGGTGCAATGAGTCGCAGGAAAGAATGGCCTATCTGATTTGGGAAGAACAGTTGTCCCTCTTCAAAAGAATTTGCGAGCGCTACCGTTGTCGCATGGCCGTTATTGGCGAAGTGACCGGAGATAGCCGTTTTGTCTTGACCGACGGTCAAGCCGAGCCGGACGCTCCGTTTGAGCGAAAGACGCCGATTGATTTGAGCATGGATTGGCTTTTAGCCGATTTACCCCAACACTCAATCGTCTGTAAAACTGTTCCGAGGCGTTTGGAGCCGCCGCGAGTGCCTAAAGTTTCGGTGCTTGATCATCTGGAGCGAGTTTTTCGTCTGGTCGACGTCGGTTCAAAGGAATTTTTGACCCGCAAAGCTGATCGGACGGTTGGCAATCGTTCGAGTCGCCAGCAGGAAGTCGGTCCTTTGCAGTTGCCTTTGGCTGATTGCGCGGTTATGTCAGATGGTCCCTTTGGCAGAACCGGCCAGATAATTTCTCTGGGCGAGCAGCCGATAAAAGGTTTGGTCAATAACGCCGCCGGGATCAGGATGAGTATTGGTGAGGCTTTTACGAACGCCATCGGGGCGCCAATAAGAAGCATCACTGATTTTAATTTTTCCGCTACGTGGCAGTGGCCTTTCGGGCAACCCGGGGAAAATGCCAGATTGCATGAAGGAGTGGCGGCGGGCACAGCTTGTTGTATAGACCTGTTGACGCGGATCGGCGTAGGAAAGGATTCGCTTTCCATGACTTTGAAGGAAATGGAAGCGGACGGAACCACCGTTCATCCGATTCTGGCTCCGGGTACGGTGCAAATGGTAGCTTTTGGGCCATGCGTTGACATTAATCGGGTGATTACGCCGGATATCAAAATGCCGGGTAAAACCAAATTGATGTTTATTGATTTAGCCAAAGGCGCCCAACGTTTGGGCGGTTCAGCCCTCTTGCGTGTTTATGAGCAGATTGGTAATGAATCGCCTGACTTTGAATATCCGGAATTTTTCCTTCAGGTATTCAAAGCTATGCAGAGGCTTAACCGTCTTGGGTTAATTCTTTCTCTTCACGACCGCAGCGACGGCGGGCTAATTGGTTGTTTTTCGGAAATGGCTTTTGCCGGAAACTGCGGCTTAAAACTCAATTTTGTAGGCAGCCGGTTAGGAGGAAATGACCAAGACAAACTTCTTTTCAATGAAGAGCTTGGTTTAGTTTTTGAATTTTCTCCTCTGTATTATCCGGTTATTCGGGCAATTCTTCGGTTCTATGGAGTTTCCAGACATTGCCATGTGATCGGCGATACAGTCACCGACGACAAAATTGAGGTTCGCTGCAACGGCGAGATTGTTCTTTCCGATCCCATGACTTTTCTAAGGAGGATTTGGCGGGAAACATCTTTCCGGCTGGATGAATTTCAAGCTACGCCGCCAGCTGTCGCCGCTGAATGGGAGAATACTTTCAAGCGTTCTGGGCCAAAGTATCTTCTGCCTTTTAAACCTAAGCCAACGCCTCGGTCAGTGATGATTAAAAAAACCAAGCCCAAAGTGGCTATTTTACTGGAAGCCGGAATTAACGGCGACCGTGATGCCGCGGAAACCTGCCACTTGGCCGGTTTTAACCCTCAAGATATTCATATGACCGAGTTGATTTCTGGCGAAGCAACGCTTCATAGTGTTCAAGGAATAATTATTCCCGGCGGTTTCGCTTTCCGGGATACCTTGGATGCTGGCAAGGGATTAGCGGGAGTGTTTAAGTTCAATACACGGGCTGCTGATGAATTAGCTGCCTTTATTAGCCGGCCAGACACTTTTGGATTTTTCCCTTGCAATGGTTGCCAGGCCGCGGAGCTTCTTGGCATTCTTCCTTGGCCAGGCATCCCCACGGAAAAACTGCCGCGGTTCATTCGCAATGCTTCGGAGCGGTTTGAACATCGGCTTGTAACCATTGGGATTGCGGATCGCAGCAACTCCATTTTCCTTCAGGGGATGGAAGGGGCAATTCTCGGGGTTATTGTCTCCCATGGTCAAGGTCGTTTTTATTGTCCGGACCAGGCAATATTGGCCAGGATTTTTTCAGAAGGTCTAGCGCCGATCCGTTATGTTAATGACCAAGGTGAGATAGCCAAAGGCGATGAGGATCGTCCTTTCAATCCCAATGGGTCGCCGTTTGGCGTGGCTGGGCTTTCCTCGGAAAATGGCAGATTTCTGGCGATGATGCCGCATCCCGAACGTTTGCCCTTAAACAATCTTTGGCCTTGGCAGCCATGGAAATGGAGGAATCTTTCAGCTTCGCCCTGGCTCAAGATGTTCCAGAACGCTAGAGAGTTTTGCGAACAAAGTTGATCTTTTTTCGAAATAAAACAATCCCGTTAGTTGGAGGACTAGCGGGATTTATTTTATGTTATTTTTTACTTCGCGAAAAAGCCACAACTGCGAATGTGGCACATGCGAATTTAATAAAAGAGGCTCGATTAAATGCGATGTTGTTGCTATCGCATTTAACCGAGCCCGTAAGCTACCACCAGTCGTCATCAAGAGTCGGCCAGCCGCCCATTTATCCCTCCGTTGCGCAATCGTTAAAAATTTGTTCCGCGGTTTTCATGAAGGAACCGTTGATATTTTTTTTCCCGAAGATAACCATGATTGAACAAATCGCCCGGAACAATTCCCTTGAAGGTGATTTTTTCCGCAAACCGTCCAGGGCTTTTCCGAGAAGATCCATATTTCCTCCGTCAGCCGAATTGATGGCGATTGAGGCAAGTTCTCCGATTGATTGCTCGTGCATTTTTCTATTTCCTCTTTGGGTATTTTTATCTTGGCCAGACTTCAGTAGCCAGACCGACATCTCCGCAGTATTTGAAACCCGTCGGGTTAATATGGGGCTGGTTTTTGCCAAAATCCTCCTCCGGGTCAAAACCGGATTTTTCCGTTGTTGATGACGCGGCCTGCATCTGGTCGTCGCCAGCAAAATTAGCCGTGGTTTTTTCGCAACTAGCCATTTTACCCTCCCTTGGCTGTTTGTTTAAAAAAAGAACGCGGGATTTTTTAAATTTACGATATAAAAACTGGCTCCCCTTGCGAGGAGCCAGTTTTTGTTTTCCCAGTGATGAACTTAACTTACAAAATAGTTAAAGCATCACAAAAAACCGATCTCCTCGTGGAGCCATAAAAGAAAAAACCAAACCAGAAATAAGTTTTTTGTAATGCCTTAATCATAAAAATATTAGAATTTACTCTCTGTGGATAATTATATCATAAATATTAGTAAAGTCAAACAAAATGTGGATATTTATAAACTTATATTATAAAATTTAGCTAATATTAAAGGAAAATTATGCAAGTTAATACCGCATAATTTTCCATCCCGCCCTTCGCGAAGGCGGGACGGCTTTCAATATAAAATAAAAAGGCGATTTGTTTTTAGCAAATCGCCTTTGTTTTTTTATCTCTCCTTTTTAAAGTTCCGCAACATTGATGGATTTTACTGGTTTGTTATTTAACCAGATTGGTACTTCAGTCTTCTTTTCATTGTCGTTGTTTTTATCTCTGTTGCTTGAGATATTCTAGACGATTTAGTCCGTTAAGATAAGCTTTCGCACTGGCGACGACAATATCCGGATCATTTCCTTGACCGATAGCCATGAGTCCGTCTTCTTGCACGCGAACAGTAACCCTCCCTTGGGAATCGGCGCCGCTTGATAGCGCGGAAATGTTAAACTCCAGAAGTTCCAATGACGTTTCTGTCAATTTTGCGATTGCGTCAAAGACAGCGTCAATGGGGCCATTTCCATGACCATCACCATGCACTGGTTGGCCGTTTATTGCAAGTTTGATGCTTGCCATAGGAGGAGTTTTTGTTCCGCAGGCGACATGCAGACAATCCAGAATAAAAATGTCGGTAGTTCTGGATTGCCCCTCCGCAACAAGGATTTCGAGATCTTCATCAACCACATATTTTTTTCTGTCTGCCAGTTCCTTAAACTTCTTGAAAACCAACCTTAACTCTTGGTCATTGAGGGCGTATCCCATTTGCGAGAGACGTTCACGGAGCGCATGTTTTCCCGAATGTCTTCCCAAAATGAGATTGCTCGCGCTTAGGCCGATATCGGATGGATTCATAATCTCATAGGTCATGGGATTTTTGAGAACGCCATCTTGATGGATGCCGGCTTCGTGCGCGAAGGCGTTGGCACCGACTATGGCTTTGTTTGGCTGGACTACCATACCGGTTATAATACTGACCATCCGGCTGGTCTGATGAATCAATTTGGTTTGGACTCCAGTTTTGAAAGGAAGACTGTTCGATCTGGTGCGTAAGGTCATAATCACCTCTTCCAGGGAAGTATTTCCAGCTCGTTCGCCAATACCGTTGATAGTTACTTCGACTTGTCTGGCGCCAGCTTCTATGGCGGCTAAAGTATTGGCCGTAGCAAGACCCAGGTCATTATGGCAATGGACGCTCAAAATAGCTTTGTCCATGTTTGATGTGTTCCTTTTCACATAAGCAACAAGTTCGCCAAATTCTTTGGGTATTGCGTATCCGACGGTATCCGGAAGATTAACGACGTTTGCGCCGGCGTTGATCACGGCTTCAAACACTCGGCACAAAAAGTCACGGTCAGATCGAGAGCCATCTTCCGCCGAAAATTCCACATTGTCCGTAAGCGTTCTGGCGTAGCTAACCGCTTTTATCGCTTCGGTCAGCATTTTTTCTCTGGTCATGAACAATTTTTCTTCCAGATGAATATCGGAAGTTGCTATGAAAATGTGAATTTTGGGATTAACAGCATGTTTAACCGCCTGCCAGGCTCGATCAATATCCTCCATCTTCGTTCGGGAAAGAGCCGCAACCTCGGCTCTTTTCAATGTCTTTGATATTGTCGAAACGGCTTCAAACTCACCATCGGAAAGGATTGGGAAACCGGCTTCAATCGTGTCTACTCCCAATTTTTCCAGCTGTATTGCAATTCCAATCTTTTCAGCCGTATTCATACTAGCGCCGGGTGATTGCTCTCCGTCTCTCAGCGTCGTGTCGAAAATCTTAATTTCGCTAGACATTTTTTCTCCTTTTTAAAGAACATTAAAATCAAAAAACCACCCTGTTTGGGTGGCTTTTCCATATCTATAAAATAATTTTATTTATTCTTTATCAACATAAAAACAAGCCACCCTAAGGGGGAGTAAGAGCAACAAACCCAGCAATAAATTTTTTTGGATAACTTGTTTCATATTTGTTCAATACGTTTTTATATTTTTTAACCTTTTTGCGAACCATTAATGCGAATGCTTTGGTGATTTTTAAGAACTTGTCAGAATAATGCGAATGCCGCAAATACTTATTATCAGTATAACATAGCTGGAAAAAAAAGCAACCCCTGCTTAAAAATTAAGCAGGGGTTTGTAGTTCATTGTTTTTTTCCTCTTTTGCAATTCGGTAGCAGTAAGCGTCCCAAAGGGCTTCCCAGGCCGCTTCCAGAAAATTAGCATTAACTCCCATCACGGTCCAGCTTTCTTTGCTGTCAGCAAAGACGGCGGTTACTCTTACTTTGGCGGCCGTACCGAGTTCAAGGCGAAAGATTTCCGGCAGGAAATCAATAAGTTTTATTCCTTCCAGGAAAGGAAAATCAGGAAGAAGGGCTTTTCGCAGGGCTTGGTTCAAAGCGTCCACTCCGCCTTCACCCTCGGCATTATCCAACAGCTCTTTGCCGCCTATAACTATTTTCAGGCTGGCTTCGCTTTGGATTGGCCGCAAGCCTATTTTTTCATCCCAGACTCGCATTCTCTGAAATTCGGGAAGGGGCGGGAGTTTTTCCAATTTTTCCAGCAGCCATAGATAAAGAGACGCTCGGGCTTGTCCCAAATCTTTGCCTTCGTCGCAGAGCCGGTTGAAATCAGCCATAATTTCTTTTGCCGCTTTTTTGGCGATAACCAGGCCAAGCTCTTTTGCCGTTTGGACCAAGGTGGAAGCGCCGGAGCCTTTTGCCATCTCGGTTCTTTCTTTGTTGCCGGCAAACTCCGGAGAGGCGTGGAAATAACTTCCCGGATCTTTAGCCTGTCCGTCGGTATGCATGCCGGCCTTAGTGGCAAAAGCGTATTTTCCTACCCAGGGTTCAAATGGGTTTGGTTTGATGTTCAAGGCGCGGCAGGCCAAAAGATAAACAGAGCAAAGGTTTTGCAGGGAATCAAGAGGAAAGTTATCCACCCCTTGATTTTCCCGGACAAGGTTGGGTAGAAACGTGGTTATGGCCGCGTTCCCGGTTCTTTCACCAATGGTGCCGACAGTCCCCTGGATATGGCTGACGCCGAGTTCCCAGGCCAGTTCGGACAGAGCCGAAGCCCTGCCTCGGTCATTGTGAAAATGGACGCCAAGCCGGCCAAGAGGAATAATTTCCGCCACTTCGGCAATCACCCGTTTCGCCTGGCAGAAATTTATTCCGCCATTGGTATCGCAGAGGACCACCCAGCTTGCCCCGGCCTCTAAAGCGGCCAGGAGAATTTTGCGGGCATAATCCCCGTCATCATTCAGCCAGGCGTCAAAAGCGTGTTCGGCGTCAAAAATCGCTTCCTGCCCGGCTTCAAGCAGTCTTTTTATAGAATCCTTGACAGCCTGGAGATAGATTTCCCGGTCTTCTTCTAGTAGAGATTTTTTTACATCTCGAAGACGGGTTTTGCCAACCAAGACGCCGACCGGAACCCCGAGCTTTATGATGTTTTCCACGTCATCCGGGCAAGTCCGGCCGAAAACGGCAATTTTTGCCCTTAAATCCAATTTTAACGCTTGCTCAATAAGCAATTTAGTCCCGTTGTTGGAATCTGCGAAACCCAATTCCAGGTAGCTTGCGCCCAATTCGGAAATGGCGGCAATGGCCCTTAGAACATCCTTGATGTCGGTTATTTTTACCCCTATCCCTTGCTCGCCGTCCCGGAAGGTCGTGTCAAAAACCACCAGATTTCTTTTCATCTTTCGCCTCCGTTGCTAGTTGTTGTCTTTATCTTTTAAGGAACATTTTTCAAAGAACTAGAAAAAAATCTAAACAAAAAATCGCCTTGCTTTGAAGGTGATTTTTTAAAGGTTTTTATTTTAAATTTTATTTATTTTAATTTTGCCTTCAAAGCATAATAAGAGCGATTACCAATAATGATAATCCCGATAATGGCGATAATAATTATTATGCTTTGAATCAAACTCATATGATTATTCTTATTTTATACGATTGCTTTTGATTTGTCAAATTGGCCTGTTGAATTATTTGCCAAAATAAGGCCGATAGGATAAAATTAAAGCAGGAATTTATTAAATAAAAAAAAGAATTATGACTCCCATCAATATCTTTAAAGTAAGCCAGGGAGACCGCCATAAATTTTGTTCGGATATTATAGATTCTTCCTCTCCCCGGGTTGATTTTTATTTTTTGGTTATCCTTTCTACCTTAATCGTGGCCTTGGGACTTTTGGCCAATAACGTTATCTTGGTAATCGGCGGCATGCTGGTTACCCCCCTGCTTTCTCCTATTTTAGCCGTCTCCCTGGGGATTGTCACGAATGACATTAAAATGATGAAACGTTCGGCCCGAGTTCTTACCGTGTCTTTTGTTTTGGCTTTTTTAGTCGCTTTTGTCTTGGGGATTTTTAGTTCCGCCAAGATAGGGGAAGTGGGTTTGATAAAAATATTGGTTCCTTCTTTGTTTGCTTTCTTTGTGGCTTTGGTGGCCGGTTTGGCGGCCAGCTACACCTGGGTTAAGCCGAGTTTAAACGCCACTTTGCCGGGCGTGGCCATTACCGTAACCTTGATTCCGCCCTTGACGGCGGTTGGCTTAGCCGTGGCCGACAGAGAATGGCTGATTTTTAGCGATGTCTTTAAAAATTTACTTTTAAACATTTTTGGAATTATCGTCGCCAGTTTGATAGTTTTTTCCTTGATGGATTTTTATAAAGCCAAGGAGAAACTGGTGGAAGAGATAAAGGAAGAAGAAAAAGAGATAAAAAAAGAAAACGGCAAAAAATAATTTTAACCATTATGACAAAAGTTATAATTGATAAAAACAAAATTAAAGAGGTTTTGGAGCGGGGAGTGGAAAATATTTATCCTGATAGAAATTCTTTAGAGAAGGTTTTGTTATCCGGCAAAAGAATAAAGCTCTATTGCGGTTTTGACCCGAGCGCCTCATCCCTCCATATCGGCAACGCCATTCAATTAAATAAATTAGCCCAGTTTCAGGCCTTAGGGCACGAAGTTATTTTTTTAATCGGGGATTTTACCGGCATGATCGGCGACCCGACCGATAAGTCGGCGGCCCGGAAAAAAATGACCAGAAAAGAAGTTTTAGCTAATGCCAAAAATTATAAAAAGCAAGCGAGCGCTTATTTAAATTTTTCCGGCTCTAATCCGGCCAAGATAATGTATAACAGCAAATGGCACGATAAGTTAAATTTCAAAGATTTGATTGAAGTGACTTCAAATTTTACGGCGCAACAGATGTTCGCCCGCGACATGTTCCAAGAAAGAATAAAACAGGAAAAGCCGATTTATCTTCATGAATTTCTCTATCCGGTGGCGCAAGCTTATGACAGCGTAGTCATGGATGTAGATTTGGAAATCGGGGGGAACGACCAGATGTTTAACATGCTTTGCGGACGGGACTTGATGAAAGCGATGAAAGGAAAAGAAAAATTCGTTTTAACCACGGAATTATTGGTTGACCCGACCGGAAAGAAAATGGGAAAAACCGAAGGCAACATTGTTAACTTAGACGAAAATCCAAAAGATATGTACGGAAAAATTATGTCTTGGCCGGACGGAGTGATTATCCCGGGCTTTGAGCTTTGCACAAAAATTCCGATGGATGAGGCGGAAAAAATAAAAAAAGAACTGGCTGGCGGGAAAGCTAACCCGAGAGATTTTAAAATGAAATTAGCTTATGAGATAACTAAGATAAATTGGGGGGAGAAAAAAGCGCAGGAAGCGCAGGAGTATTTTATTAAGACAATACAGAAAAAAGAAGCGCCGGACGAAGTTAGAAGTAAGAAGTTATCGCCGCCAGGGCGGGACGGGAAAGTCAAAAGTTCTAATATTGTTGATTTATTGGTGGAGGTGGAATTAGCGAGCAGCAAAAGCGAGGCGCGGCGCTTGATTGAACAGGGCGGAATTAAAGTTGAAGGGGAGGTTGTAAAAGATATTAATAAAAAGATTGAGATAAAAAAAGATGGAGTTTTAGTTCAAAGAGGGAAAAGGCAGTTTGTCAGAGTAATTGGAAATTAAAAATTGAAAATTTTTTCTATGTATACGCTGGAAAAAATAAAAGAGCATATCGCGGGAAAAATTAATAAGGCGTTGGGAGAAGAAATTATCCGGGCGTCTTCCTTGGTTTATCCGCCGGAGCCGGCAATGGGGAATTTGAGCCTGCCTTGTTTTGCTTTGGTAAAAGCGACGCGAAAATCTCCGGCCGAATCAGCCGATTTTTTAATAGGAAAAATTTCAGCTGACGATATAATTGTTAATCTGAAAGCCATTGGTCCGTATCTGAATTTTACAATTAATAAGGAATATTTGGCCGAGGAAGCTTTAAAAGAAATAATAAAAAAGAAAGAAAAGTACGGGGAGAACAAATCGGGCAGGGGCGAAAAGGTGATGATTGAATATTCCAACGCCAATACTCACAAGGAGTACCATGTCGGGCATCTGCGCAATATCTCTTATGGGGAAGCGGTCAAGAGCATTTTAGAAGTTAACGGCTATAAGGTTATTCCGGTTTCCTATATTAATGATTTCGGCATTCATGTGGCCAAGACTTTATGGAATTATGAAAACTTTGTAAAAGAAAAAAAGTTAGGGGAGAAAATAGCCAAGATGCCGGTGGAAGAAAGAGGCTATCTTTTGGGAGAGATGTATGTTGACGCCTGCCAACGGGAAGAAAAAGACAAAACCGCCAAGACCATGATTGGCTTTTTTATGAAAAAGCTGGAAAGCCGGCAGGGAGAAGAATATGAGCTTTGGCAGAAGACCAGAGATTGGAGCATAAAATATTTTGACAAAATTTATAAAGAATTGGGGGTAGAGTTTAAGGAAATTTTTTATGAAAGCCAGTTTATAGACAAGGGGAAAAAAATGGTTGAGGAACTTTTAGCCAAAGGGATTTTGAAAAAAAGCGAAGGAGCGGTGATAGCTGATTTGGAAAAATTAGGCGCGCTTCTATTTTTGCGCTCGGACGGAACAGCCCTCTATTCGGTGGCGGATCTGCCTTTGGCCGTGGCTAAATTTAAAAAATATGGTTTAGACAAGTCAATTTATGTTGTGGATTTTCGGCAAGGTTTGTATTTTAAGCAGCTGGTTTCTTTGCTCGGCAAGATGGGATTTAAAAAAGAAATAATCCATTTGGATTATGAAGTTGTGAAACTGCCTTCCGGCATGATGTCTTCCCGGACTGGAAAAGTTATCACTTACCGGAGTTTAAAAGAGGAAATGCTGGCTAAGTCCATAGAAGAAACTAGGAAAAGGCATAAAGATTGGCCGCAGGAAAAGGTAAAAGAAGTGGCGGGAAAAATAACTTTGGGCGCCATGAAATTTGAAATGATAAAAGTTAGCGCCGGCAGCGTTATTGTTTTTGATATTGCCAAAGCCCTGCGGTTTGAGGGCTATACCGCTGCTTATTTGCAGTATACGTACGCGCGGATACAGAGCATTTTTCGTAAAACGCATAACGTAAAACGCATAACGCAAAACTTTAAATCTGAAAATTTAGTTGAAGAAAAGGAAAGTAATTTGATTTTAAAAATGGCGAAGTATCCGGAGGCGGTGAGAAAGGCCGGGGAGAATTATGACCCGGCGGAAGTTGCCAAATACTTATTTGAGCTCGCGCAGGACCTTAATGATTATTACCATAGCGTGCCGGTTTTGAAAGCGGATGCTGATGTTCGCGAAGCCAGACTGGCGATGCTTTTGGCTATTAGCCAAGTATTGAGAAACGGTTTGGAATTATTGGGCGCGGAAGCCTTGGAAGAAATGTAGATTACAAATTATCACCGCCATAGCCGCCGCAGGAGCGGGGCAGGCGGGATCACGCTAACAATAAATAATAAGGAGCGGGACAAATCTAACACAAATATACAAATTATTTTCAATGATATGCCCGGAATTTTATGCTATAATTTTTAGTAGTATAAAAAATAATCGCGGAAGTGATTTTTATCCGGAGAGTTATCTTTTTCTTAAATATTTTATTTTAAATTTTATAATTACGTTTCAATGCCGATGCGATTTTTTAATTTAAAAAACAAGCCTTGGCTCGCCTGCGGAAAACGCATTTTGATTTTTCTTTTGATAATAGCCTGGATTTTTTCCGGCTGGCCGCCGCTTTGGCAGAATTCGCGGGTGCCGCCGGTTATTAAGAAAGCGCAAGCGGCTCCGATTGTTACTTATCTTACCAATACGGCTTTAACCAGCTGGGATGTTCCCGCTGATTGGAATCCGGGAAGCAATACCATTGAAGTTATTGGCGGCGGCGGCGGCGGAGCCAACGGTTCAGCCAGTTCGCCCGGCGTTGGCGGCGGCGGCGGAGCTTCCGGCGCTTATGCCAAAGTAAGCAATCTTGATATCAGCGGTTCAATCACCATTCAGATCGGTACTGCCGGCGGAGTGGCAAGCGCCGGCAGCGACACTTATTTCAACGGCGCCAATTGCGCCGGCTCCGATGTTTGCGGAAAGGGCGGAGGCGCTGCTTCGGGGCAGACAAAAGGTTCTGCCCAGGCAGGTTCAGTGGGCGATACGGTAAATGCCGGAGCAGACGGCGGGGATGGAGGTTCTACTGGTCCGACTAATGGCGGCGGAGGAGGAGGAGGCGGCGGCGCGGGCGGACCTTCTGGCGCGGGCGTTGCCGGCGCGACTTCTTCCAGCCAAGATGGCGGAGCCGGCGGCGATGGCGGCGCGGGCTCCGGCGGCGCGGGAGGCACAGCCAACGGCGGCGCGGGCGGTAATGGAACAGAATGGTCATCTAGTCCTGACTACGGTTCAGGAGGAGGAGGCGGCGGCGGGCAAGGCGGCGGTAATAAAGGCAACGGAAGCGCCGGCGGAGCGGGCGGAACTTACGGCGCCGGCGGAGCGGGCGGCGGAGGCATGGGCAAAGGCGGTGCCAACGCCGGAGCAGGCACAGCCGGCAAACAAGGAATTATTGTCATTACTTACACGCCGGCCGTAACAACCATTGCCAAATCCGGCAGCCAGGACGCGACTTTGTATATAGATACCACCGATAATCATATTGGCGGAGCTTTTACTATTCAGACCGCTGTTGGCACGGTTAATATTACTTCAATCACTTTGACCGAGACCGGCACCATAACCGCCGATGACGACCTTAGCAACGCAAAACTTTATTACGAAACCGCGGCCACTTGTACCTATGACGGCGATGAAACGCAGTTCAGCACGGCCCAGAGCTTCAGTAGCGAAGAAGCGACTTTTGGCAGCGATACCATGACAGTCGGCACTTCGCAGGTCTGCGTTTACGTTATTTTGGATATTGGTTCCGGGGCGGCGGTGGCGGAAACGATAAGCATTGAAATTAATTCTTCAAGCGACGCAACGGTTTCATCGGGAACTATTGACGGCAGTTTTCCGGTCAATCTCGGGTCAAGCGAACTCCAAATGCCGCCGCCCATAGACCTTGACCAATACGCTTACCGTTGGCGCAACGACGACGGCGGCGAAGGCGTTGTCTGGTATGATGATAGCTGGTCTTATCGGAAAACTATCCCGATTGCAAACGCAACCACCACCATCCTTACCGATTATCAGGTTAAAATAACCGTGGCCAGTTCTACGAGCGGAGACGTTACCTGCTCCGGCAATTGCCAGAGCGATTTTGACGATGTCAGGTTCACGGCTTCTGACGGGGTAACGCTTCTGGATTATTGGAGAGAGTCTTATGTCGCTTCAACAGATTCAATTTTTTGGGTAGAGATACCTTCTTTGTCCGCGGAAGCCACCTCCACCATTTATATGTATTACGGCAACGGCGCCGTTTCCACCACCAGCAACGGCGACAATACTTTCAGGTTTTTTGACGATTTTGAGAGCGGTTATCCGGGGACAAAATGGACGGGCGAAACCGATTACGGTTCGGTAACGGATGGGATATTATCTTATTATTCCGGAGTCGGCTCCTGGAAAAAAATGTATTCGGCGTCACAATACAGCCCCAGTTACGCGCTGCGATCAAAATCTAAATTAGATAATACCGGAGGTTTCGGCCTTGACCAAGCCATCGGCTTTGAAGCCAATCCATGCTGCAGCGGACGCGCGCTTATTTACGGCACCGGTTTATTGTCAAACGATGACGCGGGTACCGGCAGTGTTTCTACCGGGCATTGGAGCTATGACACATGGTATATTTTTGATGTCAACCACCTAAGCGGCTCTTCCATCGCTTTGTATGTTGACGGCGATCTCAAGGTCACAAAAACCGATTATGTCGGAACCCTGGATCAAAATGTCTCAATCGGCTCTTATCGGGCGCGCAATTATACTGACTGGATTTTGGTCCGCGAGTATGTTGACCCGGAACCGACTATTGGCACGCCCGGCAGCCAGGAAACATCCGGCGGCGCTACCTGGATGGCCGCGGAAAACACTTTGGCGGTTTTGACTAGCGAAGAGCAGGCGGCCAATGTCAGAGTCAGGTTTTTGATAAAGAATGCCGGCGGTCCGAGCGGCAATATTAATTACCGTTTGCAATACGCGGCTTTGGGCGGCAACCCGAATTGTTTGGCGGTTGCCGGAGACGATTTTTCCGATGTGGCGACAACGACCGGGGGCGTGGTACAGATAGTAACTTCCGATAATTTTGGCGACCAGGACTCCACGGTTAATTTTTCCGGCAGTTTAACCGACCCGGGCGGCTATTCCTGGGTTGACGGCAAAATGGTGGAAAGCCCTTCAAACCAGACCGATTCCGTAAATTTGGGCCTAAACAATTTTACCGAGCTGGAATATAATTTCAAATTTACCGAGAGCGCTCCGGACGGCACTTCTTACTGCTTTCGGGTCGCCCAGATTACCCAGGGATATACGCTTGAGCTGGACAGCTATGCAAATATAGCCAGAATTTCCACCAAGGCCGACACAGTGGTGACAAGCGTGGGCGAACAAACCGCTTCTTTGCAGATTAATTCGGCAAGCAATTATTTGGACGGCGGTTTCAGCATCCGGGAGTTTACCGGCACCAGAAATGTTACTGAAATTACCATTACCGAACAGGGAACGATTGACGCTCAAAACGATCTCGCTAATATAAAATTATTTTATGATTTAGATACGACCGAACCCTACAATTGCGCTTCGGAAAGCTACGAGGGCGACGAAGAGCAATTTGGCAGCACGGTGGCGGGCGGTTTCAGTTCCGCCAACGGAACTTCAACTTTTACTGGGACAGTTGGCATTTCCACCACTTCAACAATGTGCGTTTACGTTGTTTTGGACGTGGGCAGCGGCGCTTCTGTCGGCGAAACCATTGAAGTCCAGATTACCGACCCTTCCACCGAGGTGAAAGTAAGTTCCGGCACGGTCGGGCCTCCCTCCACGGTGGCTATTTCGGGGACAACCGAATTGGTTGGTCTGGCCCAGGTTCATTACCGCTGGCGGGAAGATACGGGGGGAGAAGCCCTGGGGGATTGGCCGTATAAAAAATCAGTAGTAATTGAAAATTTTTTAGCCGCTGAATTAACGGATTTTCAAGTCAAAATAGAAGTGGGCTATCAAAGTTCCGACGGAGGCGACGTTGATTGCGAAGGCAAGTGCCGGACGGATTTCGGCGATATCAGGTTTATCAATAGCGATTACAGCCAGCTCCTTGATTATTGGCAGGAAAAATATACCGCTTCCGCCACTTCCACTTTTTGGGTAAAGATTCCTTCTTTGACCGCGGAAGCCACATCCACCATTTATATGTTTTACGGCAATTCAGGTGTTTCCACCACCAGCAACGGAGAAAACACTTTTGTTTTCTTTGATGATTTTGAAGATGATACGTTTGAGGATGATTGGGAAATCCAATGGTCGGTGGGCCGGAATTATTGGGACGAGGTCGGGGGCGTCTTGACGACCCTGATGGATCAGGCAAGATTTATTTATTTGAAAAATTTTACCAGCGACAATAGCAATCCGGGGATACACGAATTTAAGGTAAAGTGGAATTCAAGCAGTACCGGCACCCATTTGGCCGGCCAGGTCTGGCACTGGAACACTCCTTCGCCCGGAAGCATTTTTTACCGGACCTTTTATTTCGCGCCGGGCCCGGCAATATATATGAGATATGTTGATACCGATTTGGGGAGTTCGCCGATAAGCTATACCGGCAGTTATGACGAATGGTATAAATTTTCCCTGAAAATAAAGGGAAGCGGCAATTATAACTTCAAGATTGAAAAGTCAGACGGAACCAATGTTACTTCGGCTGATTTTTCCAATAGCAGCGCCACTTCGGGCAAAGTGGGATTGGGCGGCTTCGGCACCGGTTCCATAGAGGCTTATTACGATGATTACCGGATTCGCAAATACGCTTCCACCGAGCCGACTGTGGTATCAACCGGTTTGGAAGCGGCCGGCGGCACCGGCTGGCTGGCCGCCGAAGACACGGCCGCCACCATTGATAAAAATACCAATGTTAGAGTCAGATTTTTGGTAAGGAATTCCGGCGCGGCGGTCAACAGCGCTAATTACCGTTTGCAGTACGCGGCTCTGGGCGAAGCGGCCAGTTGCCTCTTGGTTGATAGCGGGAATTTCGCCGATGTGGCGACAACGACCGGAGGCGTGGCGCAGATGATGGATTCCAGTTGGTTTGTCGGTTGTCCGGAAGCCAGCCAGGCCTCAACCACTCCCCAGCTCACCGCCGTTTCCGGAGCGACTTTTGTCGGCGGCAACATGGTGGACAACGAATGCAATCAAACCGCCTCTTTCAATTTGGCCACGGATTATTATACGGAGCATGAGTTCAATTTCAAATTTACCGACAGCGCTCCGGACAGCACCGCTTATTGTTTTCGGCTGGCCAAAGTAAGCGGCGGGGAGACCGCCGGATTGGATAGTTATTTGCAGATAGCCAGAATTTCAACTGCCGAAGGCGCCGCCGGCGTTTCCATTTCAATTGACATTTCCGAATTTGATTATGGCTGGCTGGAAGCGAATACCGCTTCCAGCACTTTGGCGCTCTGGGGCGGAGCCGGCATTGTCGCCACCAACGGCGATGTGCTGGCGGATTTCTATATTTACGGCGCGAATACCGGGGGCTGGACCTTGGACGCGGCCACTTCCACCCCGGATTATTACACGCATAAGTTCTGCAACGAAACCGACAATGACTGCGCGGCCTCCGGACCTTACGGAGCCGATTTTACGGCCCTTACTACCAATCCTCAATTGTTGAAAGCCAGCATAGCGCCGGATGGGCAAGTCGCTTTCCAGCTCTCAATGCACACCCCGAATCCCAGCACAATCTATACCCAGCAAAGCGCGCAGGTAACAATTCAGGTGTCTGCGCCGTGATTTAATTCTGTTAAATTGATTTTATCGTAAATTTTTAATATAATTAAGATATGACCATTCATCAATTTATAAAAAAAAGGCCGTATTTAATCTGGTACGTAAAAAATTTAGACAGACTCTCCGAAGAATCAATCGTGGAGCATGTCTTAAATTACGGCGATTGGGACGATGTGCAGGAAATGATTAAAATTTTAGGCCTCAAAAAAACCGCGAAAATTTTCCGCGCCAAATCAAAACCGTCTGAAATCGGCAGGCAGAATTATATTGAAAAAACAAAAAATTTTTTCACTCTTTATTTTAATAAGCATGCGCCAAGAAGTATTAACAAAAAAACAAGCTGAATTATTGCCGCTGGTAAAGAAATTTATTAAAGATTTCGGACTAGTCGGCGGAACCGCTATTGCTTTGCAAATTGGCCATAGGCGATCAATTGATTTTGACTTGTTTTCCAACAGAGAATTTAGTAACGGCAAAATTAGGCAGCTGATAATAAAAAGCGGCTATAAAATCGGCAAAGTATATAGAGATGAGGCCGGGCAGTTCACTTTTTTTGTGAATGAAGTTCAATTCACCTTTTTCCATTATCCATTTAAAATTGAATTAATAAAGCATTTTGAAAAAATCTTAAGAATGCCGGATTTATTAACCTTGGCGGCCATGAAAGCTTATGCCTTGGGCCGGCGAGCAAAATGGAAAGATTATGTTGATTTATATTTTATAATCAATAAATATCACTCTATAAAAAAAATAGTTACAAAAAGTCAGGCTATTTTTAAAGGCGAGTTTAATGAAAAAATATTCCGCAGCCAATTGGCTTACTTTAAAGACCTTGATTATCGGGAGGAAATTAAGTATTTACCCAATTTCGCTGTTAGCGATGAAAAGGTTAAAAAAGAGCTGATAAAATTCGCGCTGGAATAATTTATTTGGCGCAACCGGCGGCAATGTGTTATAATTAAGACAAAATGTGGATAAGTAAAAATACGATTTTTTTCATTCCCCAAGAAATAAGCCTAGAAAAATTTATTTAATGTTCTGTGTATTCGCAGGCTGAAAAACAAGGCTTTTCTCCGGAGATTTTTAATTTTTTTTAAAATTACGCTTGTCAATTTAAAAATAAAAGGTCGAGAACAGGCGCTCCCATATTATTAAACAGCAATTACTAAAAACTAAAAAAATGAAAGATTTTTTTTCTTTAATTGTCTTAACGGCTCTGGCGGGAATTCTTGTCGTTGCCGGCGCCAGGGCGGCAGACACGGATGCGGTTACCGGAACCGTAACTGTGCAAAATTTTGCCATATCCCTTGACCAATCGTCATTTTCCTATGGAACAATGACTAATAACAGCGCTTCCAGCACCCTAACGCTTTGGAGCGCGGCGGGAATCACCGCCACCAACGACGGCAGTAAAGCTGATTTTGACATCTACGGAGCGGATACTGCCAATTGGACATTGGATGCGGCCACTTCCACCCCGGATTATTATACGCATAAATTCTGCAACGAAACTGATAATGACTGCGCGGCCTCCGGGGTTTATGGAGCGAATTTTACAGCCCTTACCACAAGCCCGGCAGCTCTTAAGGCAGATGTGGCAGCGGCCGGCGGAGTCGCTTTCCAGCTTTCAATGCATACTCCCAATCCCAGCACGGTTTATACCCAGCAAAGCGCGGCCGTAACGGTTCAGGCGAGCGAACCGACTACTCCTTAATTCCGGCCAGTTTTAAGAAACGGGTTGTTTATGAAAATTATGAAAAAAGCCGCTATTTTAATATTTTTTGGCCTTATCTTGGTTTTTCCTGTTTTGGCATTGGCTAAAATCGGCGTGGGCGTGGGCATAGGAAGAATTGAGATTGACCAACCCCTGAAAGCCGGTTTAATTTACACCCTGCCTTCTCTTGTTATTATAAATACCGGGGACGAACCGTCGGATTACGGCGTTCAGATCGCTTTCCACGAAAGCCAGAAACAATTAAGGCCGGCCAAGGAGTGGTTCAAATTTGAGCCGGCTGAATTTTATTTGGAGCCGGGCCAATCGCAATTGGTGCAGGTAAAATTAACTTTGCCCATAAGGGGCGCCCAACCCGGGGATTATTTCGCTTTTTTGCAGGGCCGCCCGCTTAGAAAAACGGAATCGGGCATGGCGAGCGTGGGCGTGGCGGCGGCGACCAAGCTTTATTTCACAGTTACGCCGGCTAATTTTTTCATGGGGCTTTACCATCGGATAGTTTCCGTTATGTCCCTTTATTCTCCCTGGAGTTATGTCGTTTTGGCGGTGATAGTTGCCGCCTTGTTAATCGCCACATTCCGCCGATTTTTTTCCTTTAATATCGGCGTTAGCAGGAAGAAATAAAACATTACAATGGATGAAGAGAATCTATTTTGCCATTTTTTCATTTTTTTTGTTAATAGCGGCTGTTTTGACAGCCGATTTTTTTAGTTTGCTCCCGAACGCGGCTGCCGGCAATGACGCAGTTACAATTACCGTGAAAATTTCCGTTTGCGGCAACGGAATCAGGGAATACGGGGAGCAATGCGATGGCAGTGATTTGGGAGGAGAAACCTGCTCCAGCCGGGGGTTTACCAGCGGAACCCTGAAGTGCGACATGGCCTGCGATTTTGACACTTCCGATTGCTACACTTCATCCGCTTCGCCGCCGGCATCGGGCGGGAGCGCCTATGTCCCTCCGGCTGAAACAGGCGTTGTTTTTTCCGGCCGGGCTTATCCGACAAGTCTGGTGACTATTTTAAAAGACGCGCAAATCGCCGCCACCACCATTGCCGATCCTAACGCTAATTTTAATGTTTCCTTTTCAGGTCTTTCTGCCGGGAGTTTTGTTTTTAGCATTTATTCGGAAGACAAGGCAGGCCGGCGGTCTTCTTTATTCACTTTTCCAATAACCGTTACCAGCGGAACCGTCATCAATGTGGGCGGGATTTTTATTTCGCCCACGATCGCGGTTGACAAAGAGGAAACAAAAAAAGGAGATAATGTCGCCATTTTCGGCCAAACAGCGGCGGAATCGGAAGTGACGATTTCAATTAATTCCGAGGAAGAATTTTTCGTGAAAACCCCGGCGGACAAAAACGGAGTTTATTTGTATAATTTTGACACTTCTCTCCTTGAAATCGGGCAGCATTTTACCAAATCAAAATCCGCTCTTTCCGGAGAGATAAGCCCTTACAGCCGGGCCGTAAGTTTTTTAGTGGGAACGAAGTCGGTTTTTCCGCCTTCGGAAAAATGCGGCAAAGCCGATTTGAATTGCGACGGCCGGGTGAATCTGGTTGATTTTTCCATCGCCGCCTATTGGTACAAAAGGCCGATTAGCGACGCCTTCAAAGAGATTGAAAAAGAGAGGCTGAACGGCGACGGCAAAATTGACTTGGTGGATTTTAGCATCATGGCTTATTACTGGACTGGCTGACGAAGTCAGCCAGCGCGGAAATTTCGCGGAATTAAACGCGGAATAACGCGAAAGAAATTAAAACGCGGAATAACGCGAAAACAACATGGACAAACTGCTTTATAAAGAAGAGTCATTTATTATCAGAGGAGTCGCCTTTAATATTTATAAAAAATTCAAAAATCATCATAAAGAAAAAATTTACAGGGATTCTTTTTATTTAGGCCTTACGGATAAAGGATTAAAAGTTAATAAGGAGAAACGTATTGATATTTATTATAATAACAAAAAAGTTGGCACTTATGTTCCTGATTTAGTAATTAATAATGTTATTTTTATAGAACTTAAAGCAAAACCGATGGTATTAAAACAGGATATAGAACAGTTTTGGCATTATCTTAAAAATTCCGAATATAAGTTAGGTTTTCTTATAAATTTTGGTTCGCCGAAAGGAGTACAAATAATTAGAAGAGTTTATGATACCGCAAGAAACAAAACAAAATAAATTCTGCGTATTTCTGCGTGAAGTTCCGCGTGTTTTTGCGATATTATTAGGATTACTTGGTGGATTATCTGTCCAGGCGGCCCAACTAAATCTAACCTCTCAATTTCAAGAAATCGCCGTTGGCCAACAATTTCAGGCGAGCATAATTTTAGATACCGGGGACGAAGAAATAAACGCGGTGGAAGGAAAAATAGGTTTTCCCCAAGACCTGCTGGAGCTAGAAGAAATTCGCGACGGCAATTCAATTATTAATTTTTGGGTGGAAAGGCCGCAAGCCGGCGGGGACGGCGAAATAATTTTTTCCGGAATCACCCCGGGCGGCTTTAAGGGGGAAAATAATTTTATTCTTTCCCTGGTTTTTTCGGCAAAAGGTGGGGGCGAGGGAGAAATTCAAGTCAAAGACGCAAGAATTTTGAAAAATGACGGGCTTGGAACTTCGGCCGAAGTTTCCGTTGGATTTTTAAGTTTTCGGATTGGCGAAGACGCGCCCGCGGAGATTGGCGAGGACAAAATAAAAATCAGGGATTATGAGCCGCCGGAAACTTTTAGGCCGGAAATTTCCAGAGACGAATTGATATTTGACGGAAAGTGGTTTTTGGTTTTTGCCACCCAGGACAAGGCCTCCGGCGTGGATTATTACGAGGTGAAAGAGCAGAGGAAAATAAAATTATTCCGTTGGAGGCTGGGAGTTTGGAAAAAATGGCAGCGGGCCGAGAGTCCCTATATTCTGAAAGACCAGAAGCTGCAAAGCCATGTCTACATAAAAGCGGTTGATAAAGCCGGCAACGAAAGAATTTCCTCCCTTTCTCCTCGCAAACCTTCGGTTTGGTATGAAGTTTATTATTTTTATGTTATAATAATCATTGCGGCGGGTTTAATCATCGCTTATATAATATGGAGGAAATCAAGGAGGAAAAAATATACGGAAAATTATTGATATTAGCGGAAAATATCGCGAAATTTTTGGCAATAGCCGTTTTTATATTTTTGTTTTTTGGCGTCGGCCGGGCCGCGCAGGCGGCGAGTTTTTATCTCTCTCCCGCTTCCGGCTCTTATGAAACCGGCAAAAGTTTTTCCGTAAACATAAATGTTTCCAGCCCCGACCAGGCCATGAACGCGGTTTCCGGCGCGATCTCCTTTCCCGCCGGCAATCTGGAAGTTTCTTCCATTTCCAAAAGCGGCTCCATTGTTTCTCTCTGGGTGCAAGAACCGTCTTTTTCAAATAATGCCGGCACGATAAATTTTGAAGCCATTGTTTTAAATCCCGGCTACACCGGTTCGGCCGGAAGAATTATCACTATAAATTTTAAGGCAAAGGATGCCGGCATCGCTTCGGTCATTTTCTCTTCCGGAGCCATTCTGGCCAATGACGGGCAGGGAACAAATATTTTGACAGGCATGGGCAGCGGCAGTTATACGGTTACCAAGAAAGTCACAGCGCCGGAGGTGATAACGCCCGCTCCCAAAAAAGAAGAACCGGCGGCAGCGGTAGGAGTCAGCAAACCCCAGATAACCTCGCCCACCCACCCTGACCAGACAGCTTGGTATGAAAACAACAAGGTTGCGTTCAAATGGGAGCTGCCTTACGGGACGACCGGAGTTAGCATTTTATTGAACGATAAGCCGACTTCTGATCCCGGTCCGATTTCTGACGGCTTATTTTCAACCAAGGATTATGAGGGCCTTGAAGACGGCGTTTGGTATTTGCATTTAAAATTCAAAAGCCAGGCCGGCTGGGGAGAAATAGACCGTTATAAAATTCAAATAGATGCTACTCCTCCCCTTGCTTTTACAATAGACATTGACACCAAGGATGGCGTTGCCTGGCCGGTTCTCCACTTCAAGACTACTGATGCCGCTTCGGGCATTCGGGAATATAAGGTCAAGATAGACGGTCAGGAATTCATTGTCGGGCCGGAAGACGCTTCTCTCCAAGCGCCGCCGCTCTCGCCGGGCAAATATACCGCCATTGTTAAAGCTGTTGATAAAGCCGGTAACGAAACTTTGGCTTTTGCCGATTTTGACATAGAACCCATAGAGGCTCCGGTTATAGTTAATTATTCCAGGGAGTTTAAGTCTTCCGACCAGTTCTTCATAACCGGCGCGGCTTCGCCGGAAGTTACCGTAAATGTGTTTATTCAGAATGAAAAAACTGGGCAAATTATAAAGCAATCCGGCCAGAGCGACAAAAACGGAAATTGGGCGTTAATTTATCAGGAAGGATTGGACAATGGCAGATATTTCGCCTGGGCGGAAGCGGTTAATTCTTCGGGAATGAGAAGCGAAAGCAGTAACAAAGTAAGTTTCTTGGTTACTCCGCCGGTTTTCGTCAAATTTGGGTCATGGGCCATAAATTACTTTACGATTTTTATCATCTTGTTGATTTTTGTCATATTGGTTATCGCCCTTCTGGCTTATTGGGCCGGCATGATAAAGGGCAAATTGAAAAAAGAAACGGATGAGGCGCAAAAGGTTTTGCGCGCCAATTTGAAGGAATTCAGAAAGTTGATAGAAAAAGAGTCGGCTTATTTGGAAAGCCTGAAAGGCAAAGCCGGATATGAGAAAGAAAGGGCTAAAATAAAAAGAAGTTTAAAGGGAAGAGTGGATTTTATAGAAAAAAAGGTGATGAAAGAAATTAAAGATGTCCAGGATTTGCTGAAATAGATGTTTGACAAAATTTTTACGTTCGTATAATTTAAAGATGAAGGGGATTGGCGCCTTTCTTAAGAAAATCCAATATAATTAAGGCGGCCTGCCAAAATATATTTGGCGGGCAAACTAGATGGAACCGCGGGGTTAACTGAAAAACCTCGTTCTAGTCCCGCTGCTAAAATTTATTGGCGGCGCAAGCGGGGTTGGAGCGAGGTTTTTAGGTTTAAAAATAAAATAACAAAATAACAAAATAATATATAGTAATGGAGGGGGTAAATCAAAAACAGCATAGTTTTGAAGATATAAAGGCTTGGCAACTGGCCAGAAATTTCCGAAGAGATATTTATAAAATCACAAAAATTTTTCCCAGGGAGGAATTATATTGCTTGACATCGCAGATGAGAAGAGCGGCTATTTCAATACCTTCCAATATTGCCGAAGGTTATGGTCGATACAACTTTCAGGAAAATATACAATTTTGTCGGACAGCCAGAGGTTCTCTGATCGAAGTTTTAGACCAGCTTTATGTTGCTTTAGATGAGAGTTATATAAACCAAGAAAAATTTGATAATCTGTATAATGAGGGGAAGAATGCGGAAAGAGCCATTAATGGTTATATAGGGTTTTTAAAAGAGCAGCAGTTAAAATACAGAAAGTAAATTAATTTTTTATATTATTTTATTATTTTATTTTTAAGAATATGGCAGAAGAAAAAAATAATTCAATGGATAAAATTGAATCTTTGTGCAAGAGGCGGGGATTTGTTTTCCCTTCCTCGGAAATTTACGGGGGGTTTGCCGCGGTTTATGATTATGGTCCTTATGGCGTGGAATTGGCCAATAATATAAAAAATTTTTGGTGGCGGAATATGGTGCAGTTGCGCGAGGATATCGTTGGCCTGGATTCCGGTATTTTTATGAGCCCGAAGATTTGGGAAGCTTCGGGGCATGTTTCCGGCTTTTCCGACCCGCTGGCCGAATGTAAAAATTGCCATAGCCGTTTGCGGATTGACCATTTATTGGAAGAGATCGGCATTAAGGCTGATGAGAAAATGGGTGAAGAAGAAATACAGAAATTATTTGATAAGAACAAAAGTAAACTGAAATGCCCTAATTGCGGCCAGGGAGATTTTACGGATATAAAGAAGTTTAATTTGCTGGTAAAGTCTAATTTAGGAAATTTTACCGAAGATTGGAATAAAGAGCCGGTTTATTTGCGGGGCGAAACTTGCCAGGGAATTTATGTTAATTACAAAAATGTTCTGGATTCAACCCGGGTGAAAGTGCCTTTTGGCATCGCCCAAATCGGCAAAGCTTTCCGGAATGAAATTACCGCCCGCCAGTTTGTTTTTCGCACTCGGGAGTTTGAGCAGATGGAGATGCAGTACTTTACTTCCCCTGAAGATGAGATGAAAGAGTATAAAAAATTAAAAGATTGCCGCTGGCGGTATTATCTGGATTTAGGCATCAGAGAAAAAAATTTAAAATGGCACAAGCACGAGAATTTGGTGTTTTACGCCAAGGAAGCTTATGACATTGAATATAATTTTCCCTTCGGCTTTAAAGAACTGGAGGGCGTGCATGCCAGAGGGAATTATGACCTTACCCAGCATGCAAAGTATTCCGGCAAAGATTTAAATTATACAGACCCGATAACCAAAGAAAAGTATCTGCCGCATATCGTTGAATCATCGGTCGGCGTCGGCCGCACTCTATTGGCGGTAATGTGCGACGCCTACACCGAGGAAGAAGTGAATGGCGAAACCAGAGTGGTGATGAAATTTAATAAAGATTTGGCTCCGGTTAAGGTCGCGGTTTTTCCCTTGCTTAAAAATAAGCCGGAACTGGTAAAGAAAGCTAAAGAAATTTTTAATGATTTAAAATCAGATTACAAATGCGAGTTTGACGACAACGGCAATGTGGGCAAACGATACCGGCGGCAGGATGAAATCGGCACGCCTTATTGCATCACGGTTGATTTTGACAGTTTGGAAAAAGACGACGTGACCGTGCGGGATAGGGATAGTATGAAGCAAGTAAGAATAAAAATAAAAGAGTTGGGAGATTATTTTAAAGAGGAATTAAACAAGAATTAAGAAGCAAGAAGTAAGAATTCAGAATAAAAAAGCGAGTTGGGTTTTACGCCATCTCGTTTTTTTCATGTTATAATTAAATTATGCCTGCCAAACTTTATAAAATTTTATTGATTTTGGGCATAGTGGCGGTTCTGCTGGCGGTCCCGATTTTTGGTTTGTCTTATAATCCGCCCAAAGAACTGGAAGTGGATTTTTTAGACGTTGGCCAAGGGGACGCGATTTTAATTAAATCGCCAATGGGGCAAAATATTTTAATTGACGGCGGGCCGGACAGTAAAGTCATAGAAGGGCTTGGGGAAAATTTGCCTTTTTGGGACAGGCGGATTGATTTAATGGTTCTGACCCATCCCCATGACGACCATGTTGCCGGCCTGATTGAAGTGATAAGGCGGTATGGCGTGAAAAAAATATTATATACCGGCGTTGTCCATAGCGCGCCCAATTATCTGGCCTGGCTGGAAGCCATAAGGGAAAGGAAAATTTCCTTAATAATCATTGACCGGCCGCAAAAAATTATTTTGGGCGATGACTGCCATTTGGAAATAATCCATCCTTTGAAAAGTTTTTTGGCCCGGGAAACAGGCAATTTAAACAATAGCTCCATCGTGGCCAAGCTGGTTTACGGGGAGACGAAATTTTTGTTTATGGGCGATGCGGAGGCGGAAGTGGAAAAAGAATTGCTGGCCGGTGAGGCCGATTTATCCGCTCAAGTCCTGAAAGCCGGCCACCATGGCTCCGACACTTCTTCCGGCGAAGATTTTTTGGAAGCGGTAAGTCCGGAGACGGCCGTTATTCAGGTTGGCAAAAATAATAGTTTCGGCCACCCCAGTTTAAGGATATTAAAAAGGCTGGAAAGAGCGGGAGCGGAAATTTTACGGACCGATCTTGACGGGACCATAAAGATGATTAGCAATAAAAAAGAAATAAGCAAAAAGTAAGAAACAAAAAAAACCGGAGGAGCAAGCCATAAATTTTTAAAGATAAAAATTTCAAATTCAGCATGATGCCGTTCACCCTTGACTAAATTAAAAAAATTTGCTATACTGTATATAGGTGGCTAAAAACAGGCCATCAAAAAATTTCAGGAAAAACAAAAATAAAAACAAAATGGAAAATATAAATATTCTGGCTAAAACCGACGGGTTTGGTTTTATCGGCTGGAAATCTTATAACCGAATAAAAAAGAAGGCAATGGAGCAGGAGTTCAGCTGGTCTGGACTTATTATCAGCTTGTCCATTGCTTTTTTTGTTGTTTTGGCAAGCGCGCAGATTTTAAGCGTTGTCCACCAGTCAATGGAAAAAGCGAAACAAAAAGAAAATTTAACCAACCAGAATTTTTATCGGCTGGAAAGAATAGAACACATAAATTACCGGGCCGGCGGCGGAATTACGGAAAAAAATTTTTTCCGGTCGCCGGCTTTGGCCTAGAAGGTTGAGATTGAATATTTTATTCCTTCCATTATTCTTATGCGGCCGGAATTTAAATTTCCATAAATTGGTTCATATATTATGGCCTAGACAATTAGCGCCTATTTGCCCCGTTTTTTTAAACCGGGCTAAAAGTTCTTTGTAAGAAATCTAAAAATTAAAGACAGAATTATGAAATGAAGTTAAAGGGTTGGCAAAACCAGCCAGCCAAAAGGGCTATGGTGATTTAAAATCTACAAAAAGATAGGATTTAAGATTAGCATAGCCCCTCTTTCTTGGCTTATTGGCCCGCTCGGTCTCTAAGGGCGGCCAGTAACTCAAGCATGGGGAAGAAAATTCCGGGCTATCCCGGAGTTTTTGTTTGGAAAATATTATAAAGCCAAACTCCCTTGCTTAATCCGCGGGGTTTTTAGATACACATTTTTGGAGGTATCGTATATTTTGCGGCAAAACGATTTATTTGCTTTTTCTTTTTGCAATAAAACGTTATAATATATTTAAAAGCAATAAATAATTATGGGCTATAGAACTATTTATAAAAAAGCCGCCGAGAGAGGTGGTTGGTCCAAAAAGGGGCTTGATTTAACAACGAG
>JAQTRU010000008.1 GCA_028711655.1 Patescibacteria group bacterium | reverse complement strand
TAAGGAATAAAGGCGTTTGCGGGCGTCCGCCCCCCCAAGCCCCCTTCCGCCCGCAACCGCCTTTTCCTAAAACAGGCACGCCTTTCAGAAAAAACTGCTCCCGTTATCCAACGGGACAGGCGCCGAACCGGAAAAAATATCGGCTCGGACTTTATAATCAAACGAGCGAGGGAAATAAAAATTCATTTTTATTTCCGAGCGAGTGCAGAGTATATCCGTTGATATTTTTGCCAAAAGCAAACTTTTCTCTTTTTTTACGGCCCCGCTAGCCAGCGGGGCAGGCCGACCATCCGCTAACCCCGACCACCACCCCAAACGAGTGTCTATATTGTATTATAATACATTATTGTCAGATAATACAAGAAGTTGTAAGATATTAGGGTATTCTATGGATAAAATATCAAAAAAATTAGGAAATAATATCAAGAGAATCAGAATAGAAAAAGGTATGTCGCAGGGCGATATTTGCCGCGCTACTGGTATGGATAGAGGATATATTAGCCGGGTTGAGGGCGGGCTTAAGAACCCGACTGTTTCTAATTTAGAAAAAATAGCCAAGGCGTTAGGGGTAGCGCCCGACGAGTTATTAAAATAGTTATGCAAAAAGAAGCCAAAGCTAGGATCAAAATCAATGAATTACTCCAAAATGCCGGTTGGAGATTTTTTGATGACGAAAAGGGCAAAGCAAACATTGTTTTAGAAAATAATGTCAAAATCACAAGGCGAGCCATAGATAAATTTGGTAATGATTTTGAAAAAATTAAAAAAGGATTTATCGATTTTTTATTGCTTGATGAAAAAAGTTTTCCTTTTGTAGTTTTAGAAGCAAAATCGGAAGATAAAGACCCTCTCGACGGCAAAGAGCAAGCCCGTCGTTATGCTCAATCTCAAAACGCCCGCTTTATTATTCTTTCAAATGGGAACCTGCACTATTTCTGGGATTTGGAGCGAGGTAATCCGATAGTTATTATAACCTTCCCAGCTTATGAATCCTTAAAACATTTAGAATCTTTCAAGCCAAGTTTTTCTACTCTTTCAGAGGAAAAAGTTGAAAGTAATTATATTGTTCAAACCCAAAATCAAAATTACCAAAAAGACCCTCGCTGGATTGATGAAGAACAAAGAGCGGATTATATTAAAGATGAAGATTTAAAGTTTTTGCGTCCTTATCAACTTGCTTCAATTTACGCTTTGCAGAATTCAGCCAAGAAAGGAAACGACCGTTATCTTTTTGAAATGGCAACCGGAACGGGCAAAACCCTTGTTTCCGCAGGCGTGATTAAACTTTTCTTAAAAACCGGAAACGCCAAAAGAATTTTGTTTTTAGTCGATAGATTGGAACTGGAAGATCAGGCGTACAAAAATTTCAAAAGAATCCTTCATAATGATTTCATTAGTGTAATTTACAAAGAAAATCGCGATGACTGGCGAAAGGCGGAAATTGTTGTTTCCACTGTCCAGAGCTTATCTTTTAATAATAAATACAAAAAACTTTTTTCGCCGACTGATTTT
The DNA here is from genome assembly GCA_028711655.1 of Patescibacteria group bacterium. Classification (NCBI taxonomy): domain Bacteria; species Patescibacteria group bacterium. The sequence goes on along the minus strand of JAQTRU010000008.1, from coordinate 34,286 downwards.
GATTTAATAATTTCCGATGAAGCCCATCGCTCAATCGGTGGAAATAGCCGCGCTGTCTTTGAGTATTTTGTCGGCTACAAATTAGGACTTACCGCAACTCCGAAAGATTATCTCAAAAACATTGATCCGCAGAAAATAAGCGAAAAAGACCCGCGAGCGTGGGAACGCCGCCAGCTTTTGGATACCTACACAACTTTTGGCTGTCCTTCGGGCGAACCAACCTTTCGTTATAGTTTGCTGGACGGTGTAAAAGGCGGCTACCTTGTTAATCCGGTTGTCGCGGACGCGAGAACGGAAATCACCACCGAACTTTTATCCGAAAAAGGTTATTCTTTAATGGTTGAAAACGAGGAAGGAATAGAAGAAGAACAAACCTTTTTCCAGAAAGATTTTGAGCGAAAGTTTTTCTCGGAAAAGACAAATCAAATTTTTTGTAAAACATTTTTGGAAAACGCGCTCAAAGACCCGATTAGCGGCGAAATTGGTAAAACCATTATTTTTTGCGTCAGCCAAAAACACGCTTCAAAAATTACTCAAACTCTAAACCAATTCGCCGACCAGCTTTGGCCTGGCAAATATAATTCCGATTTTGCCGTGCAGATTACTTCAAATATTCCAGACGCCCAGCAATTCACTATCAATTATTCAAATAATAACCTGAACGGGCAAACAAAGTGGTTGGTTGGCTATAAATCCAGTAAAACCAGAGTTTGCGTAACTGTTGGTATGATGACTACTGGTTATGATTGCCAAGATATTATGAACCTTTGCTTAATGCGTCCGATTTTTTCGCCAACAGATTTTATTCAAATTAAAGGGCGAGGAATAAGAAAATACACTTTTAGCTATAAAGATATTGACAACGAAAAAATCAAGACAGAAAAAGAAACTTTCAAACTTTTTGATTTTTTTGCTAACTGCGAATACTTTGAGGAAAAATATAATTACGACCAAGTTTTGAAATTGCCGATAAAGGTTGGCACTGGCCCTGGCGGAGATGGCCCGATAGATATTGACGAGGTGAGTATCTTTAATCCCGACCCTCTAAAAACTTTTTCGGAAAAAGCTGTCGGTCTTGCCGGTATGAAGGTCGACTGGAAATTCTTTGAAAAGTTTGAGCATGTTGTCAAAAACGACCCCATTGTAAAACAAAAATATGAGCAGGGTGACGTTAAAGGAGCCGAAGAATATGTTAAAACAGAGATTTTTGAAAAGCCCGAGGATTATTTCAATATGGAGAAATTACGAAAAGCTATTAAGGCCGACCGACGTATAACGCTCAAAGAATTTATTGAAAGAATCTTTGGCGGCATAGCAAAATTTAAATCAAAAGACGAACTTTTGGAAGAAGAATTTGAAAAATTTGTCGCGATTTATAAACCCGACAATAAATTCGCCTTGCTTATCAAAAATTATCTTAAGGCGTATATAACTGACTCCGAAATCCGCGATATTGTGGAAACAAAAGAATACAGCCGTTTTGCCACTAACCCAAAAGTCACGATGAAAGATTTTCGCGACTTGAACGGCTGGCGCGAAGTCGTGCCGGAATATGTCAAAGATTATGTTTCTCTTAATGCATTTATGTAAAAGTGGCTATTAACTTGTCTATGGACGACGCAATAAATAAATTTATAACCGGAGCAGTTGGAGGGGCCTTTGATGCAACGATATCTAGCTTCCCTGGCGTGTCAATAATTTGGGGTGCCATAAAGGGTGGGGTTGAAAATGTAAGAAAAAAAAGAGCCGAGGAGTTTATTTTATTTTTACAGGTTAATAATATCAAAGAATCTTATTTTAACGATGAACAGTTTGTCGACGGTTTAGGGATCACCTTTGAACAGTACTTAAGGCAACGAAGTGAATATAAAAGAAAATTAATTCAAAACGTATTTTTGAGTTTTATATCATCTCAAAATAAAATAAATTTTGAACTTGAAAGATTTTTTGAAATAATCAATAAAATATCCGAAAGTCAAACGCATCTGCTGAATAACGTTTTTCGCGAGCACCATAAAAAGAAAAATAGTAAAGGAGAATCTATTGGTAGTGTTGTAATCATGAAAAATAATTATTATGATTCTAGTTATGATAGTTACAAATATTTAGAATATTTAGGATTAACTACAACAACATCGGATAAAGAAGTTATAACGGAATATGGTGAGAGTGAATTTCTTGAAACGGAGCACATGTATTTGTCTGAATTTGGTAAAAGATTTATTACCTTTATCTTAAAATAAAATATGCTTACTCAAGAAACAAAACGAAAAATTGATTCTGCCCGCCAAATTTTGGTCGGCAAAGTGCCGGACCCAAAAGCGCAGGTTGAACAAATCACCACGGCGTTGATTTATAAGTTTATGGATGACATGGACAAAGAAGCGCAAGAACTCGGCGGCAAGGCGCGGTTTTTTACCAGCGGCTACCAAAAATACGCGTGGACAAAACTAATGGACGCAAAGCTCGGCGGACATGAGCGGCTTGATTTATACCTTGAAGCGATTACTTCTTTATCCCGCAATCCGCATATTCCCCAGCTTTTCCGAGATATTTTCAAAGACGCTTTTTTGCCATACCGAAGCCCGGAAACCTTAAGCATGTTTTTGAAAGAAATAAACGGCTTCACTTATGAACACAGCGAGGATTTAGGCGACGCTTTTGAATATCTGCTTTCTATTCTCGGCTCGCAAGGCGACGCCGGGCAATTTCGCACGCCCCGACACATTATTGATTTTATTGTGGCGGCGGTTGACCCGAAGAAAGGCGAAACGATTTGCGATCCCGCTTGCGGAACAGCTGGATTTTTAATTTCCGCTTTCAAACATATTCTCAAAGAAAATAAAGAAAAATCTTTGACGCCGGACGAACGAAAAAATTTGATGGACCATTTTGTCGGCTACGACATTTCGCCCGATATGGTGCGACTTTCCAAAGTCAACTTATATCTGCACGGTTTTCCAAGTCCGACCATTTTTGAATACGACACGCTTTCCAGCGAGGAAAAATGGGACGAAAATTTTGATGTAATGCTTGCCAATCCGCCGTTTATGTCGCCAAGTGGCGGAATTAGGCCGCACAAACGATTTTCCGTGCAAGCCAACCGCTCCGAAGTTTTGTTTGTTGATTATATTTTGGAACACTTGCGGCCAAACGGCAGGGCCGGCATTATCGTGCCGGAAGGAATTATTTTTCAATCTGCGACAGCATATAAAGCGTTGCGAAAATTACTGATTGAAGACGGGCTTTTGGCGGTTGTTTCTCTGCCAGCCGGAGTTTTCAATCCTTACGCCGGAGTAAAAACCAGCATTTTACTTTTTGACAATGGGCTTGCTAAAAAAACAAAAGAGATTTTGTTTTTGAAAATTCAAAATGACGGTTATGGTCTCGGCGCGCAAAGGCGGGAAATTGATAAAAATGATTTGCCTCTGGCTTTGGAAACAATCAAAAAATTTAGAGTGGCGTTAAAAGATAGCAAAAAGTTTGTATTAAACGCAGAACAGGCAAAAATCGCCCATCTTGTCGTTAAAGACAAAATTGCCGAAAGTGGCGATTACAATCTTTCGGGCGACAGATATATGGAATTGGTGAATTTTGCCAATCAAAAATGGCCAATGGTGGAATTAGGCAAAGTTTGTGAAATTTATCAGCCAAAAACAATCACATCAAAAGAAATTAAACAAACAGGAAAGTATAAAGTTTTTGGCGCTAATGGCGTGATTGGATTTTATGACAGGTATAACCACGAAGACGCAGAAGTTTTGATTACTTGCCGCGGTGCAACCTGCGGAACGGTAAATATGTCCGAGTCAAAATCGTGGATTACTGGAAATGCAATGGTCGTAAAGCCAAAAGATAATTTGGATAAAAATTTCCTTTTTTACTTTTTGAGAAACACAAATTTAAAAAGTGTAATTTCCGGCTCGGCTCAACCGCAAATAACAAGAGCGTCATTATCGCCGTTCAAAATCCCACTTCCACCCCTTGAAGTCCAAAAAGAAATCGTTGAGCAAATTGAAGTCAAACAAAAAGCCATTGAAGCCGCCAAAGCAGTGATTGATAATTTAGAGAGAGAGAGAGACGCTATTTTGGCCAAGAGATTAGAAAAATAAAAGATGTTAAATGGGTGAAGTTGGGCGAGGTTGCGGAAGTAATTGCAGGACAATCGCCAGAGGGAAAATATTATAATGAAGCAGGCAAAGGAACGCCGTTTTATCAAGGCAAAACAGAATTTACGGAAAAGTATCTTGAAAAAGCAAGAATATGGACAACAAAAATAACAAAAATCGCAGAAAAAGACGATATTTTAATGTCTGTAAGGGCTCCGGTTGGCCCAGTTAATATAGCAACGGAAAAAATTTGTATTGGTCGCGGTTTGGCTTCAATACGAGCGAATAAAATCAATCAAATGTTTTTGTTTCATTTCCTGAAATCAGTTGAGTCCGAAATTAAGGGCGGCGGCGGTGCGGTGTTTGATTCAATCAGTAAAAAACAAATTGAGGAACTAAAAACCCCGCTTTTATCTCTTGAAACCCAAAAGCATCTCGTCTCTGAAATGGAAGAGCAGGAAAAAATTATTGAGGCAAATAAAAAATTGGTTGGAATAATGGAGCAAAAAATCGCTGAAGTTTTAAGCGAAATATGATAAAAAGAATCAATAAAATTAAAAATTTTGGAGTGTTTCAGGATTTTAAATGGGATGCAAGCACGATTCCGGATTTTAATAAGCACAATTTGTTTTATGGTTGGAACTACTCTGGAAAAACGACTATTTCCCGATTGTTTCGATGTTTTGAGCTAGGCGAAAAACACGTTGATTATCCAAATGCCGAGTTTGAATTAGAGGATAATCAAAATCCAAGTAAAAAATATAATGACAAGGATCTCTCGACCCTGCCTCATGTTCGTGTTTTTAACACGGATTTTATTTTGAAAAATTTGAAGTGGTATTCCCAAGATGACGAAGGAATTGAGCCGATTTTCTTTTCTATCGGCAAAGAAAATATTGAGCTTCAAGAACAATTGGGAAAATTGCAAGTCGACCAAAAAACGTTTAATGACGAAAAAGCAAAACTTTCCGACAAGAAAATTGAGCTGGAAAACGGGCTCGAAACTGCTTTTACCCAAAAAGCAAGGGATATTAAAAACACTCTTTCTATCCCAAATTACGATAAAGACAAATTTAAGCCATCTGTTGAGGCAATAAAGGACGATTCAACCAAACATTTGCTTGGTGATACGGAATATAACAAGCTCTTTACGGCGTATAAAAACACCGAGCAACGAAACGATGTAATTTTAAGTGCATTTCCAATGCTTAATTTTTCTGAACTGCAAAGTAAAGCGAAAGAAATCGTTGAAAGAAAAATTACAGCCCAAAAAATAATTGAGGAACTGAAAAATGATGAGAATTTAAACAAGTGGGTAAATGAAGGGCGCGGTTTGCACAAAGGGAAAAACAAATGTTCATTTTGTGGCAACGATTTGCCGTCCGATTTATTCCAAAAATTGGACCAGCATTTTTCTATGGAATACGAACGGCTTGAAAAAGATTTACAAGCATTACTGGAAACCATTGAAAGTCATAAAACTGCAGTTAGCGGTTTTGACTTGCCGGCAAAGGGCGAATTTTATAAAGAATTTGTTTTGGAATACGAAAAACTGCTCAAAGAATTTAACGCTCATGCAAAAAAATATTGTGAAAACATTGATGAATTATCTAAGAGTTTAAAATCAAAAAAGGCGAAGCCGTTTAATGAGCATAAATTTATAGACCTTTCAGATAATTCAGATGATATAAAAAGTAAATATGAAGGAATAAAAAGTGTTGTAGAAGAGCATAAAAGCAAGACGAAAAATTTTGAAAAAGAAAAAAATGAAGCTAAGGAAAAACTGATCAAACACTTTTCGGCTCAATTTATTCAAGATCAAAAATATCTCGAAGTATTGAAAGAGCAAAAGGATGTCGCAGAAAAAATAATCGTAAATAAAACCGGTTCAGATAAAGTCGCGAATGACATTATTGGTGTTGAAAAACAATTATCCGAATCAGTCAAAGGGGCGGGAAAAGTGAATGAGTATATACAGCAATTTTTTCAGCATGACGGCATAAAAATTGAGGTTACGGAAGGCAATCGATTTAAAATGAGCCGAAATAATGAACCCGCCAAAAATTTAAGCGAAGGCGAAAAAACGGCTATTTCGCTCGCGTATTTTATCGCTGGACTTGAAGACAAAAAAACAAATTTGAGCGAAACAATAGTTTTTATTGATGATCCGGTTTCAAGTTTGGACTGCAATCATCTTTTTAATATTTATGCTTTTATAAAATTAAAGCTGATAAATTGTGGTCAGTTATTTGTTTCCACTCACAATTTAGAATTTTTTAATTTGATGAAGGATTTTATTAAATACGATTGTAAAGGTTTGAATGGTAAGGGATACGGCGATTGTATGCCGTGTTATTTGATCGAAAAGGTTAGGAACAAAAAGAACGACAAAAACGGGCAATCTTTCGTGAAAGATTTGCCGTCAACGCTGAAAAAATTTAAAACAGAATATAATTATCTTTTCAGTTTACTAAAAAAAGCGTATGATCAAAAAAATGAGGAGTTTGAATTGTTTGAAGTTTTATATCTGTTGCCAAATATTACTCGTCGTTTTCTAGAAGGTTATTTTGGTTTGCGCTATCCAAACGGTAAAAAACTAAAAACTAAGATTGATGATAGTAAATTCTTCAAAGATGAAGACAAAGAAAAATTATTAAAGATACTTGACGAGTATTCGCATGAAGAATCAGTTGAGCATGCGTTAAAATTTCCCGACACTTCGGAAACAAAGGAAATAGTCGGCATCGTTTTGGATGGGTTGAAAAATAAAGATCAAGGTCATTATGACGCTCTTTGTGAAAGTTGTAATTTAATTTTTTAATAAATAAAATTATTATTTAAATACTTATTTTAATACCTATTTTAATATGGCAAGAAGAAAAACCGAGAATGAAAATATAAGAAAGCTAACCAAAATAGGGGACAAAAGCGTTGGGTTGACTTTGCCGATTGAAATGATACGAAAATTAAATTGGAGAGAGAAACAAAAAGTCATTGTTAAAAAACGAGGAAAAGGGATATTAATTACTGATTGGAAAAAATAATATTAAATTATATATTAATGATAGATAAAGAAGTGAAAACAAATTTAATAAGCACCAAAGATGCTGTATCGGTATCAGATTACATTAATTTTCTTAATAGAGAGCTTAAGCAATACCCAGCGAAAATAATAGGTGAAGTCGGCGTTGTTAAAATTTCAACGGCAGGTCATGTTTACTTTACTTTAAAAGATCAAAATGAAGAATATACAATTAACTGCATTATTTGGAGGGGAAATTATAGCCTTTTTAGTATTGAATTGAAAGAAGGAATGGAGTTAATAGTTACCGGACAACCAAAAATCTATGAAGTACGCGGCGATCTGTCTTTTATAGCAGAAACTATTGAACTTGTCGGGGAGGGAAAATTAAGAAAGGAATATGAAAAACTTAAGAAAAAACTTACAATGGAAGGTATTTTTGACCCCAGCAGGAAACGTCCAATACCGCAATATCCGCAAAAGATTGGGGTTATTACTTCAAGAAAAGGTGCGGTTATTGAGGATTTTCTTAATAATCTTAATAAATTTGGCTTTCAAGTAAAAATGATTGATACAGCCGTTGAAGGTCAAAGAGCAGTTAAACCTCTGTTAGCAGCTATAAAAATATTCAGCAAGCAAGATATTGATGTTTTGGTTATCATTCGCGGGGGTGGCTCCATGGAATCTCTAGTCGCTTTTGATAATGAAATTTTAGTAAGAGAAGTAGCTAATTTTCCAGTCCCGGTAATAGCCGGTATAGGCCACCATAAAGACGTGCCTCTTGTTGCTTTAGCGGCAGATAGAATGGAATCTACCCCAACTGCCGCCACGAAAGTGATAAATAAATCATGGGAAGAGGCTTATGCGAAGCTTGATCGTTATGAGTATCAAATCATGGATTATTTTAATAGATTGATTAGCAATGCAAGAATTGGTATAGATAGGAAGGTGAGTTTAATTAATGATGAACTTAATAAGATTTTTAATAAATTCAATACTATTAAAACTAATCTTAAGTTATCCATTTCAAAAATGGAATATTCTTTGTCTTCTATTAGGAGCACATTAGTAGATTATCCGAAATCAGTGGAAGAAAACTTTTTTAATTTGTTATCTGGCTCAAAAACTAACCTAGATAATTTTTGGAGTAATACTAAAAATAAGTTTCAAATTATTTTAGCAAATTATAATAGAAATCTTGCTTTTAGCGATAAGATAATAAGATCTAATGATCCTTTAAAAAATCTTAAACTTGGATATAGCATTGCAAAAATAAATGGTAGGGTAATAAGGACCATAGAAGATATAAAAATAAACGATGAGTTTGATCTTCAAATAACCGATGGAATTATCAATTCAACAGTAAGAAAAATTAATAAATTAAAATAAATATGACAACCAAAAAAATAGATAAAATTGATTTAAATGATCAGTTAAGAAGACTTTCAGAAATAGCCGAATGGTTTGAGCAGCAAGAGGAGGTTGATGTTGAAGAAGGGTTGAAAAAAGTTAAAGAAGCCGCTTTGTTAATAAAAATGAGTAAAAAGCGTCTAACTGAAGTGGAGAATGAATTTGAGGAAATTAAAAAAGACATTGCTGACGAGGTTGAAGAAGTTGAAGAAAACGAGGATAATAATGTGAGTGAAGAGATTGATGTTCAGAATGAAGAAGTTGATATTGAGGATGAACAGATAGAAAATATTCCTTTCTAGATAAAAGTTTATCGCTGTTAAGGGTTCTTCATCATGGCAGAATTTAGAGCAAATACAAATTAAAATACTTATTTTAATACCTATTTTAATATGGCAAGACGAAAATTAGAAAACAAAAATATTCGCAAGCTAACCAGAATCGGAGATAAAAGCATTGGTTTAACATTGCCGATTGATATTGTTCGGGAATTAAAATGGAGAGAGAAACAGAAAGTCGTAGTTAAAAAGCGAGGGGAGGGAATTATAATTACTGATTGGAAAAAGTAATTTTTGTATGGATAATTTTTTTGACAAAAGTTTATTGCAAAATATTGTTAGTGGACTCATTATCATGTTTTTTGGTTTTTTACTGGTAGGGAAATCAAGTAAAAGTATTACGGGAAAATTTTGGAAAATTGTAGTTATCCTTGGGATAGGCATGATGATAGGCGGAGTCTATTTATTCGTTAAATATTTTCCTAATGGAGGAATTAAAAATATTTATGCAAGCGTAGGTATTTCAACGCTTGTATTCGGTTACATATTTAAAAAGGTTGGTGATTTTTTTAATTGGTGGCATAAATAATCTAACTAAAAATTATGAGTGAGAAAAAATATTCAACTAAAAATAAAATCGGCAATAAAGGAGTCGCATATTTAGAGTATTTGATGGAAGATTACTGTTTATTCAATAAAATTGAAGAGTCGAAAGACATTGGTTTTGACGTGTGGTGTGAATGGGTTTTTAATGAAGAGCCAACTGGGGTGCCTTTCTTTATTCAGGTTAAAACGCATAAACAGATTACTGATAGTCGTGAAATAAAAATTGAAAAAATCAAAAAGAGTAGATTAAATTTATTAGATGAAGTTAAAATTACAAATATTAAAAAGATCGAACCTGCAACATTGAACTATTGGAAAAAGCAAGGATGCCCAGTATATTTATTTGTTATAATTGAAAATGAAAAACCTCCTCTTTGTTTTTACAAACGCTTTACCCCCATTTTGCATTTCGATAAAGACCAAAATTCTCAAATTTTTTATCACGCTGGTAGTGAAAATTTTTTAGCATATGCAAATGACAAAGGAGGGGGTGGCTTCGCAAGAGATTTATTTATTGATAGTATAAGATGCAACTACAAGAAAGGTTCATTGGATTACTTTAATCCTAGATTACTTGGTCTAAATCAATTTCCCGAAGATGAAAAAACTGTATTTGGTGATGTTGCGCAAGAGTATAAAAAGAATATTGAATCCAACATTGAAAAACTACAACGCTTAGGGTATAAAATAATCGATGTTGGGGGTAGCGATTATACAAAAAGTAAAATTTTTACTGCAAGTACCTCTAGTACTTCAAGTACTGAATCTATTATTCCAAGTGCCCCGCCAGAGGGTGATAATGAGGAATGGGCGAGTTGAACGAAAAGAATTTGCCGCCGTTAAATATTTTTCAAGCCCCAAATACTTGAAAAATATTTGGCCCTCCGCCCGCGGGCGGAGAAGAAAAACTTGAAATCGCTTGAAAGGCGTGCCTGTTTTCCCCGCCTACCGGCGAGGCAGGGGGAAAGAAGTTTGCGGTCGCCCCCCCCTCCCGACCGCAAACTAACCAAATTTCTTTTTAAATTCCGTTCGTATTTCGTTATAAAATCCGAGCAAAAATAATCCCGCCCTTCGCGAAGGGCGGGATTATTTTGATTTTAGAGTTAAATGGGATTCGAACGGGCAGAAGCGAGACGAGCTTCGAGCCGCAGTTTCGGCGGCGAGGAGCGAAGGCGAGCGTCGCCGAGTCCGAGCTGGCGCAGGACTCGGCGTTGCCCCGGGCAACGAAGTCCGAGCGGGAGCGAGGACGAGGCGGAAATCCCACCCCGGGAGCACAAAAAACTTCGTCCCAAATTTGGGACGAAGTTTTTTGAGTTTTTTGGGTGGATTGATTTGAGCTCATCCCCGCTAACCCATCGGGCGTATTTTTGAATCCCACCCCGGGAGCCAGATCGGAAATTCGCTGGCGAAAATAACCTTTGGCCAAAAACAAAAACCCCGCCTTTTGCGAAGAACGGGGTTTTTTGCTATGTAAAAAAGTATTAAGCTTTTTTAACACTTACAGCGGCGTTTCCTTTCGGGGTTTTTTCAACCTCAAAGGTAACGGCATCGCCTTCTCTCAATTGGTCGAAGCTGATGCCATCCAAGCTGTTGGCGTGAAAAAATAAATCGTCACCGCCTTCTTGGCTGATAAAACCGAAGTTTTTGTCAGTCAATTTTTTGATAGTTCCTTGCATGTGAATGTGAAAACAAAGTTAATAAAATTAAATATCAAGAGGTAGAAATTCGACTCTATCTCTACGTTTCCAATATTTCACCCTTAATTAAGGGCGGATAGTAATTAAACTAACTATTTAATGTTAGCATGTAAATTTTTTTTTGTCAACTTTTTTTGTCAACTTGTCATAGTTGAATGACCCGTTAAAAATTTTAGTTTCCGGCGGGAATTGACTTTTTAAATATCCGGGTGTATCATTAAGATACTAAGAATAAGGGAAAAGGGTTGCTTTCTTGCTCTTTTCGGTAAATTTAACCAAAATTATTATAAGCAACTTAAGGAAAGGAGGTTGCTTTTTAAATTTATGGCTACAAAAGAACAATTTTTAATTGAGCATAACAGGTTGGCGCCCTTAAATTTGAAAGCGACCGTGGAAACGCTTAACCGTTTCCGGGCTGATAAGCCAAATCTTTTTAAGGGCAATGATTGGCCGATTGATAAAATCCGCCGGCCATTTATTTTTTGGCTTACTTCCAATAAAGAGAGGGGTTAAATAAAAATATAAATTATTAATAAAAGTCTATATGGCAAAAAGAAGAACCGGAGTGGGGAAGAGGAGAAAAACGCATTCCCACAAAACCAAAAAGCGGCTGGAAACAAAGAGGCTTATGCTTGAAGCCAAAGCCAAGAAAAGAAAGGGTGGAAAGAAGTAAGATTTGCAGAAAAGACCTTGATAACACGAGGTCTTTTTTTGTGCTATAATAATAGAGGAGTAATATTTTAATATGCAAGTACCTATAAGGAAAGCGGGAAAATATACGAATTTAAAGCCGGATGCTCATCTAACTCTGGAAAAATTGGCTGAATTGAAAATTAAACTGGAAAAATTGAGAGGAGTCCGGCCGCGTTTGGCCCGTGACGTGAAAGAATTGTCCACAACCGGGGATTTCTCTGAAAATGCGGGTTATCAGATGGCCAAAGGCAGGCTGCGCGGAATTAACCAGCGGATTTTGGATTTGGAAGAAATGATAAAAAACGCCGTGATTATCAAGCCGAAAAAAAGCGGCGTGGTGGAACTGGGTAGCACCGTAATTGCGGAAGTGGCCGGAAAAGAGAAAAAATATAAAATTCTCGGCTCATCCGAAACCGACCCGGAAAGGGGAGTGATTTCGCATAATTCGGCCGTGGGTCGCGGGCTTCTTGGCCGGCGGGCAGGCGAAACGGTAAAAATTAAATTAGGCAATAAGGAAGTTGTTTATAAAGTTATAAAAATAGAGTAATTTTTACATGCCCCGTTAGAAATTTAGCTGAAAGTAATTAATATATAATTAAAATATCTAATAACATAACCTCCCCAACCCTCCCTTAGAAGGAGGGCTTAAATGTCCCCCTTCGAAAGGGGGAATAAGGGGGTTAAGAGTCTATGGTCTGCTCTGGGGTGAAAATTTTTTATTATGGAGAAAGACAATAACAAAAAATTCAAAAAAATAATTTTAACGGCGGTTATCTGCGCGGTTGTTTTTTCTTTATTAAGTTCCTGGGTATTTGAATACAGCTGGTCAATTTTGCCTTATCTGGCTTTGGCCGGCTGTTTTATGGTTTGGATTCAGCTGGAGACGGCTACCTATAAATTTTTGGATAAATTATTGGCCGGTTCTCTGCTTTTCGGTTTTCTAGCAGCAACCTTAATTTTTTCGAGGATGTATGTGATGTCGCATTTGGTTTACGATGCCCCGCTCCCGTTTTCCGAACTTTGGGACAGGTACACTTTAATAATGGCGGCAGTTTTTGCTTTTGTGAGTTTTTTGGGAGGAATGGCGGGCATAGTTTTGAAAGGTTTTTATTCTTTGTATAAAAATAAACTGGACAAAGCAATTATTTTTATTGGGCCGCTGGCCGTTTTATTTTCTTCCCTGGCGGTTTACAAAATTAAAATCGGGGGCACGATCATGAGCGCTTTGCACGGCTGGCCCTATCCATTTCTGGTCCATCAGATAAAAGATGTTTTAGACGAATTTTTGATTGATGAATGGATTTTTTCTTCCGGCAGTTTTTACCATTATGTTATTTTTAATTATCTTTTGTATTTGGCAATATTTATCCTGGCTTATTATTTGATAAAATTAGTTAATCAAAAGATTGGGACCAAGAAAATAGATGCTACTTTATTTTTGTTCGGATGTCTAGTTGTGATGGTCTTGATATTTACCTCTTTTTTATCCGTTAAAAAATCATACATATCCCAGCAAATTTCCCGGGCCGGCGGTTGCGAAGAAGAGTCTGACTGCGTAATTGTCGCTAACCGGTCTCCTTTCAGTTGCGCGATCGTTATTAATAAAGATAACGCGGACAGAATTTTAAATCTGGTTAATTCTTTTCCCTCTGCCGGAGAATTGCAATGTTCGGGCAGGGAAAAGGCGTTTTGCGCAGAAGGGAAATGCCGGATAGCCGTTGAGCAGACAGCGGAAGACATAAATGATGTGATATGGCAAAGAATTGTGTGGTCTGTAAAAAATTGCGAAGTTGTCTCTATTATGCAGACGCATAGCCTGGAAGTAACGGCTGTCTTAAAAAATAGAGAAATTTTAAAAGCTTTTGAGCCAAAAATTGACGATATTTTTGAAGTGGCGGAATCGGCAGAAAGTAAATGCGGCCGGATTAGAATGGCCACGGAATAGGAGAAATAAAATAAAAATTTTTATAATTTTAATTTTTATGAAAAAAACATTAAAAATTTTTGGAGTTGTCGCTTTTATTTTGTTGGTTATTTTTATTTTTACATTTTTTATCGGCCGGTCGGCGGATTCCTGGCTTTGTAAAAACGGAGAGTGGGTGAAAATAGGGGAGCCGGACTATTTGCCCGAAGGATTCTGCGGAAACAAAAAAATAACCGGGGAGGACGAAATTATTTGCCAATCATTTCTTCCGGAAAATTGCCCTGAAAAATGCGTAGTTTGTCCGCCCTGCCCGGAATGCAGTTCCCTAAGCTGCCAAACGGAAGAGTTTTGCGCCGAGCTTGGCATAGGCAGGGAGTGGTATGAAAACATAAGAAATCAAATAAAAAGTTTTTCCGAGTGCGTGGCCGCTGGCAACGCGGTAATGGAAAGCTATCCGCGGCAATGCCGGGCCGGCAACCGGACTTTTACGGAAAATATCGGCAATGAGCTGGAAAAAATTGATTTAATCAGGATTGATTCGCCCCGGCCCAATCAAATTGTGGAAAGCCCTCTGCTTATAACCGGGCAGGCGCGGGGCAATTGGTTTTTTGAGGCTGATTTTCCCGTGATTTTGCTTAATAATAAAGGGGAAACCATCGCTTCGGCGATTGCCACGGCTAAAGATAGCCCCGCCGATGAAGGCGGGGCAGGTTGGATGACGGAAGATTTCGTGCCGTTTGAAGCGAAACTGGAATTTTTCGACGCTATCGGAGGGAGGGGAGAGCTTGTCTTAAAAAAGGACAATCCTTCGGGCTTGCCGGAAAATGATGACGCTTTAAGAGTGCCGATAATTTTCGGCGGAACAGAGGAGAAGATAAAAATAAAAGTTTATTTTAATAACAATAGACTGGATCCGGAATTTTCCTGCAATAAAGTTTTTCCAGCGGAGAGAGAAGTGATAAAAACCGAAGCTATTGCCCGGGCCGCCCTGGAAGAATTATTAAAGGGCGCGACCGAGGAAGAAAAAGAGGAAGGATTTTTTACGAGCATTAATTCCGGAGTTGAAGTCCAAAGTTTGACCATCAAAGACGGGATGGCTAAGGTTGATTTTGACGAACAGCTGGAATTTCAAGTCGGCGGTTCCTGCCGGGTGTCGGCGATTAGCGCCCAAATCAGGGAAACTCTAAAACAATTTTCAACAGTTGATGAAGTTATCATTTCAATCAATGGCCGGACCGAAGACATTTTACAGCCCTGATTATTATTACCATAATTATGAAAGACGACAATAAAACCAAAAAAATCATTAAAAAGCATTATAGTAAAATTGCCGCCGGCGGTTGTTGCAGTTGCGGTTGCCAGGCGGATAATGAACAAATCGCTAAAAGCATCGGTTATTCAGACGAGGAAATAAAGCTGGCCGGTGAAGCTAATCTCGGCTTGGGTTGCGGCAACCCGACCGGCTTGGGCGAAATCAAGGAGGGAGAGATTGTTTTAGATTTGGGCTCCGGCGCCGGATTTGATTGTTTTTTGGCGGCCAGAAAAGTCGGCCGGTCAGGAAAAGTAATCGGCGTGGATATGACCCAAGAGATGATTGACAGGGCCAGAGCCAGCGCCAAGAAGCATGGTTATAAGAACGTGGAGTTCAAGTTGGGAGATATAGAAAATCTGCCTATCAAGGATGATTCTATTGACGTGGTTATTAGTAATTGCGTGGTTAATCTTGCTCCGGACAAACCAAAAGTATTCAAAGAAGTTTATCGGGCGCTTAAAAAAGGGGGGCGGATGTATATTTCAGACATTGTTTTGTTGAAAAATCTCTCGCCCGAGCAGAGAAAAAACAAAGAATTGATAGCCGGGTGCGTTGGCGGCGCCCTTCTTCGCGATGAATATTTAAAAATTATTAAAGATGCCGGTTTTAAAGTAAAGGTTTTATCAGAAGACAAAGATATCAGCAAAAGGCAATATCAGAGCATACCGCTTGAAAGCCTGAAAGTTGAGGCCAAAAAGTAAAATTTAAATAAGTATAAAATTAAAGATTAGAATTATATGAATTACAAACGTCTAATAATTTCCCTGCTTTTGCCCCAATTAGCCGGATTAATCGGCTCTGTTTTTACGGCTCCGGCCATACCGGGCTGGTACGCCGGATTGGCCAGGCCTCCTTTTTCTCCGCCGAATTGGGTTTTTGCCCCTGCCTGGATCACTCTTTATTTACTGATGGGGCTGGCTGTTTTTTTTATCTGGCAAAAGGAATCTGAAAGCGAAAAAGAAAAATCAGCCGTTAACCTTTTTTGGCTGAACTTGTTTTTTAACGCCATCTGGTCACCGATATTTTTCGGGCTTAAGAATCCGGGCTTGGCTTTTGTTAACATTGTAATAATCTTGATTTTTATTATTATTTTGATTATAAAGTTTTGGCCGATTAGAAAGTTGTCCGCCTACCTTCTTATCCCGTATCTGGCCTGGGTGAGTTTTGCCTCCTGCTTAAATTATTATATCTGGATCCTGAATTGACAGATTAGATATTTTTATGTAGAATTTAATTGGTTCTTTTTGTTGGGCAGTTTTTCGGTTTCATAGCTTATTTTTCAATTCCACCCCTAATCCTCAAAGGAGGGTTTTTTCATGAAGAGATTTTCCGCGGTGTTTCTGGCGATTTTGGTTGCTATTTTGGTCGTTTTCGCGGCCTGCAACAAAAATCCGGTGTATGAGGCGACCGAATCGGTTTCCGAACAGGTTGTGGCGAAAGCGGCAGTCGGTGGCGCAGTCGGTGGTTTTGACGAATTCGGCTATAACTATCAGGCGCGGCTTTTCAACGGTCCGGCTGACGGAGTGGACCGCATACTGGACGGCAAAGTCTGGGGCGATCCTGTTTACGCCAAAGACCGTTTGGTTATGAAATGGTCAAAAGCGTGGGATGACGCCAAGTTTAACGGCGCTCCCTGGGGTCCTGACGCTTGGGAAAATAACGAATGGAACGGAAAAGTTCCGGGCGGCTCTGGCGAAACCTGGCATTACAAAATTATTTGGGTGGGGCCGCTGCTGGAATCCAGCCAATACTGGCGCGAGGGCGGATACGCCATCTGGGGGCAATTCGAAGTGATTTTTTCCCATGGCTCGGTTGACGGCGAACACATCTGGGACGCGCGCGCCAATCCGGCCGGATACGGCTTTGCCTCAAAGTAAAAAAACAAGGCATCACACAGGATGCCACAAGCGGCCTAGAAGATCGGGCCGCTTTTCTTTTTCCAAAAGAAAAGAAAATTCTTTATTTTGCGTATAAATTATTGTAGACTATATTCATGCCAGAAAATAACAATCATAAAGAAAAAACCGATGAAGAATTAGTTAATTTGTCTTTGAATAACCAAGATTGTTTTTTATATTTAATGAAGCGGTACGAAAAGAAATTGTTGGCTTATATCTTAAAAATATCAAGTTTTAACCATGATGAAGCCGAGGATATATTGCAGGAGGTCTTTATAAAAATTTATAAAAACCTAAATGATTTTGACACGGGTTTGAAATTTTCCTCCTGGGCTTATCGTATTACCCATAATCAGGTTATAAGCCATTATCGGAAAGTGAAGTCCAGGCCGCAGGCCGTTTCCTTGGATTTAAATGATAAAATTTTAGCGAATTTATCTTCTGATTTAGATATTCGGGAAGAAATTGATATCAGTTATTTTAAAAAAAATGTAAAGAAAATTTTAGAAAATTTAGATATAAAATACCGCGAAGTTTTAGTTTTGAAATTTTTGGAAGAAAAAGGCTATAAGGAAATATCGGATATTTTAAAAAAGCCGATGGGAACGGTGGCGACTTTAATCAATCGGGCGAAAAGAGAATTTAGACAGGAACTAGAAAGACAAAAAATTAAAATATAAAAATATTTACCCCGTTAGAAATTAACGAATTTTTGGCGGGAAGGGAATTTTCTAAATTGGTCAAATATTATATGGATAAAAAAAATAACAAAATTTCTAACGGGGTGAGTAATCTCGCTAAAGAAGTATTAGAAAAAATAAAAGAAAAACATATAAAACCCAAGCCGAGATGGGAATTTGCCTTAAGAGAATATATTATTTGGCTTTTTGCCGGAATTTCTTTTTTGGTAGGGTCTTTAGCCGTGGCCGTGATTATCCACATGGTAAGGAATAACGATTGGGATTTGCATGGGAAAGTAAGCGGTGGGTTGACAGCTTTTATTTTTGCCACTTTGCCTTATTTTTGGCTTTTGCTTTTGGCGGTTTTTATCGCCTTGGCTTATTATAATTTTAAGCACACAAAGGGCGGTTACCGTTTTTCCTTAAGGCTCTTGGTCATGAGCAGTATTTTGGCCAGCATGTTTTTGGGCATATTTTTTTATAATATCGGATTGGGCTGGTCTATAGACAGAATGTTTTCCGACAAGTTGCCTTTTTATAATAATTTGATATTTCACCGGAGAATGATTTGGGATAATCCGGAGAAGGGAATGTTGGCCGGGAAGATAATTTCTCGAATGCCAGGCGGTGATTTCAGATTCAAGGACTTGGATAATAAAATTTGGGTAATGCATGGGCAGATTTCTTCTTCCACGCCTTGGACGCCATTAGGGGAGCGGGGAATGATAAAGATTATCGGCGAGCCAATGGATAACTTTAATTTCCGAGTTAGGCAGATAAGGCCCTGGCCCGGTTGCGGGTGGCCGGGCCAAGATGGCTGCCCGATGATATTTAAGACCGTGAATGAATGAAAGAAAAAAATTTTGGGAGCGTATTATTAGACATAGAGGATATCCCAATTAAAAATTAAATTTTAAAATTATGAGCAAGAACAAAATAATTGTCGCTTCCGCCGGTTTGACCGCTATTATCGCGGTGATTGGCTTGGCCGCCGCTTCCTACGCGGCCGGCGGCAGAGGAATGAAGATCGGGTTTAGTCCGAAATTCTCCGAAGAAAACATTGAAATCAGGCAGGAGATGATGGAAAAAGCCAAAATTAGCCGTGAAGCCCTGGAAAAAGCTTTGGAAAACAATGATTACATCGCTTGGAAAACTTTGATGGAAGAGAAAAGAGGCGAGATGGCGAAAAGAATTGAAGAATTTTCCGCCAGAATTAACGAAGATACTTTTGCCAGGCAGGTGGAAATAAGGAAACTAATGAATGAAGGCAAATACGAAGAAGCGAACGAATTAAGGAAGGAAGCCGGTTGCGATTTGGGATTTGGCTTTGGCCCCGGCCGCGGTCTGAAAGCCGGTTGGAATAAGTAATTGGCTAAGGGCTTTTTGGAGCCTTTAGATAAAATTTAATACATAAGGAATGGGGAAAAGAAAAACAGTCCCGGAGGAGGTCTTCGGGACTGTTTTTCTTTTAAAAACAAAAAAGAGGTTTTTTAGACCTCTTTTATTTTTTTCAGCCATTTAGGCGAAACGAGCCTTAAACCGAAAGCAAAGGCCCGCCAGATTATAAGAAAGAGCCAAGCTATTCCCTTAAGAAGCAGAATCAGAATGCTTTTCAGCCAGGGACGTTTGTCAAAAAAGACAATGTGCCAAGGATTATGGGACCGAAGACTTTTTATGAATTTCGGCATTTTTGGCTTTCTACCAAATCGGCCATGGGCAATAATCGCCAAGATAAGCACAAGAAAAATTACACCCAAAATTTCCATTATTCCCCCTGGTTTTTTTAAGGATTTTAAACAGCAATAATATTTACTCAATATAGCATTTTTTTATATATTTGTCAAGTATTTCGTAATGGTTCAATGCCTTTGCGCCACTCTGGGGTATGCTTAAAGGTATATGCCGTAACATGGCATTGACGAGATAGAAAAAAAATGATATCCTAAAAAATCAAAAAATAAAGATTGTTTTTTTAAGCAAAGGAGGCGGGAATGCCTGAAATAAAAGATTTGTCCTCGGAATTAAAGAGAATAAGTGAAGAAAAGAAAGCGGTCGCTGAAAAAATTTGGGAAGCCGACCAGGCTTATGATGGTGAAGCTATAAAAATTCACCTAGGGAATTTTGACCGGCTTTCAACAAGGGAGTCGGAAATATTGGCAAGGCTCAAAAAGCTGCAACAGGCAAGGAAATAAGAGGCTGGGTTTTACACCTGGCCTTTTTTCTTTTACTTTTTTAAAAAATAAAAAAGGCCAAAAGCGTAGCAACTTGCGCCAATGGCTTCGTCGCGCTAACCGCGCGGGATTAAGGCGATAAGAATAAAAGTGAAGTGGTAAAGTTTGAGCATCGTCAGACGTAAAAGCTCAATTGCCCCTTCTGCTCAATCGTAGCAAGCTGCAGGGCATGTTTCTGACGAGGTCAAGAAAAATCGCCATCCTTAGTAATTTTTGCTATAATCTTGGTATAAATATAGTTTCTATGGCCATGCCGTTAAAAAAATATAATCGCGGTTTCACCTTGATTGAACTCTTGATGGTTATCGCCATTATCGCGGTTCTAGCTACTTTTGCCATGGTGGCTTTCTCCGGTACGCGGGCAAAAGCGCGCGATGCCAAGCGTCTAAACGACCTAAACCAGATAGGCCGTTTTCTAAGTTTTGGCTGTTTAACTCCGGAAACCGGAGCTGGAGAGTATGATTTAAATGAATTGATTGCCGAGTATAAAAGCAGATATCCGCAACAAGCCAATCTTCTTCCTAAGAATATCCGCGACCCGAAAACCGGCACGGATAGCGTATCCAATTATAAATATATAGTTTCGGTTGATAATAAGTGCGTCCTGTACGCTAATTTAGAAAATGACAAGCAGGAAGTAACTTTGCCGGGCCCATCAGAACCGACTCCGGGCGGAGGAAAGGGGATTTTCGCGGCTCCAGCAAGCGGTTGGAACGGAAGCAGTAAATATTTCCAGGTTTCAAATTGAATTAAATAATAAAATAATTAAATAATAAAATAATATAAAAAAAGATGGGATTCCCGTCTTTTTTACTAGATAAACTTCAGGCGGGAAGCGGGGAATATTGATACCCATTGACAGGATAAATTGTTTGATATATATTTAAGATATACCCATACCTATGGTGTGGGTGTGGATAACTCAATTTTAACTTATGAAAATTATGGACAACAAAAAAACGAAAACGCTAATTAATTTTAAAAAAACCCAGAGTCTGATGGCGAAAATTATAAGAATGGTTGAGAATAAAGAGTATTGCATTAACATTATGCAGCAGAATTTGGCGGCGATCGGTCTTTTAAAATCGGCCCACCAGATGCTTATGGAAAATCATCTTAATACCTGCTTTAAAAACGCTATGGCGGCCAAAAATGAAAAATTAAAGCAGGAAATGATAGAAGAGATTTTAAAGGTGAGTAAACTAGCAAATAAATAGAAATCTATGATGATGCCTATGAATTATGAGCACGAAAGCGCAAAAACACTCGTGTTTTAGTGTTTATAGTGAGCAAAATATTAACCGGAGATTATCTAAAATTATAATATAACGTAAATAATATAATTTCTCACTAAACCCATGCTTAAAAAAATTAAATTTCATATTTCCGGCCTTCATTGCCGGAGTTGCGAAACTTTGATCGAAACGGAAATTGACGTTTTGCCCGGCGTTAATAAAGTTGAGGTTAATTATAAAAGCGGTGAAGCGGAAGTTGTGTTTGATGATAAAAAAATCGGAAAAGAAAAAATTTTTTTCGAGATTAAGAAACTCAACTATCAGGTTAAAGACACGGAGGCTGGGGCTGATGAAAAAAAAGAGGGGGAAAAAAATTTTAATTCTAAGCCGTTCATGTACGGTTTGGCCATTTTTTTGGCTTTAGTTTTTTTAATAGAAATATATCTTATTATCCAGAAATTCGGCGGGTTTTCTTTACTGGCCAGATTGAACGAAGGTAATATTAGCTATGGCCTTATTTTTGTTATCGGCCTTTTGGCCGGCTTCCATTGCGTCGGTATGTGCGGCGGGTTAGTGGTGGCTTATTCCGCCAGCCATATTAAAGGGATAAAAGATCTGCCGGACGCGGAAAGAAAGAAAAAATCGTTAGCGCCGCATTGGCAATATAATGCCGGGCGTTTTATTTCTTATACCTCTATCGGCGGTATCCTAGGCGGTGTTGGTTCTTTTTTTGGCATTAACCCGACTTTTACCGGCATAATTACTTTAGGCGCCGGTTTGTTTATGATTTTAATGGGCTTGTCTTTCCTAAGCAATTGGCAGGTCTTGGAAAAGACAAAGCCAAGAACTCCGCAATTTATCGCTCGGTTTCTCTATAATCAGAAACATAGCCGAAATGCCAAAGGCCCCTTTATTATTGGGCTTCTTAATGGCTTTATGCCTTGCGGGCCATTGCAAGCTATGCAGCTTTATGCCTTGGCTTCCGGGAGCGTTACGAGAGGAGCGATCAGTATGGCGGTTTACGTTTTGGGCACGATTCCTTTAATGTTTGGTTTTGGCGTAGCCCTGTCTAGTATAGGCCAGCAATACACAAAAAAGATAATAAAGGTTTCAGGCGTCTTGGTTATGATTCTAGGATTATTTATGGCTAACCGGGGGCTTACCAATTTCGGCTACGGCTTTAACAACCTTAATTTTAAAAATAATGTCGGGCAAAAAGAGCTTCCGGTAACTGGGGACGCAAAAGAATATCAGACCGCCAGAATGGAATTAACCTATTCAGGCTATAAGCCCAATGTCCTTTACATTAAAAAAGGCGCGCCGGTGCGCTGGGTAATTGAGGTTAAGCAGATGAGCGGCTGCACAGACGCAATCATGATAGAGTCTCTGGGCATAAAAAAAGATTTGCAGTATGGTGAGAATATTATAGAGTTTACGCCGCCGGATAATGTTTCGGAAATAAAATTTTCCTGTTGGATGCGCATGGTCTGGGGCAAATTTATAATTATGGATAAAAACGCAAAATAAATTAATAATTAAAAAAATATGAAAAAAATAATTTTGAAAATTAAAGGCATGGATTGCGCCAGCTGCGCTATCAATATTACCAAGCGTCTGGAAAAGCAAGCTGGCGTTATTTCGGTTAATCTTAATTTCGCCACGGAGAAAGCCAATATTGAGTATGATGAAAAAAAGACAAGTTTAAAAAATATAAAAAGAGTTATTACGGATACTGGCTACCAGATTAACGAGGGAGATAAGCATAAAGACCATGGGCAGGGAGAGCCCGGCGGGCATGAACATGATGGCAATGAGAAGAAACTGAAAATGAAAGTTATCGCCGCCATTATTTTAACTTTACCGGTTGCGGTTAAGATGATTTGGGCCTGGGAAATTAGAGGAGAGTTTTTGGGGATTTCAACTACGGACTGGCTCCAGGCAATTTTAACCTTTATTGTGGTTTTTATTTTTGGCTGGCAATTTCACAAAAACTCTTTAAAACAAGCCCAAAGATGGGAGGCCAATATGGACACGCTTGTATCGCTGGGCACAGCCGTGGCTTTTGGCTACAGCTTATGGGCTTTACTTTCCGGTGGGCATTTGTATTTTGAGAGCGCGGCGGTTATTACCACTTTAATTTTATTAGGTAAATATCTTGAAGTTAAAACAAAGGGCCGGGCTTCTTTGGCGATGAAAAAACTGATGGAACTGGGCGTAAAAAAAGCCAGAATGATTCATGAGAACGGGGAAGAAATGGAAATGGATATAGCCAAAATAAGAATTGGCGACATTCTTCTGATTAAGCCAAGCGAAAAAATTCCTTTGGACGGGATTATTATAGAAGGGCAGTCTAGCGTTAATGAATCAATGCTTACGGGCGAAAGCCTGCCCATAGCCAAGGCCAAGGGTGATAAAGTTTTTGGGGCAACCTTAAATCAGGACGGAATAATAAAAATTAAGGTTACGCAGGTGGGGGAAAATACTGTTTTGGCCCAGATTATTAAGACCGTGGAAGAGGCCCAAATTTTTAAAGCGCCGATTCAGAAATTGGCGGATAAAATCGCCGGCATTTTCGTTCCGGTTGTGATAGTTATCGCTGCTTTAACTTTTGCTGGCTGGTATTTTATAACCGGTAATTTTTCTCTTGGCTTGATAAATGCGGTCGCGGTTTTGATAATCGCCTGCCCCTGCGCTTTGGGCATTGCCACGCCCGTGGCCGTAATGGTCGGAACCGGAGTGGGAGCCAGAAGCGGGATTTTAATTAAAAACGGGGAGAGCTTTGAAAAAGCTAAAAACATAGATACAATTATTTTCGACAAGACAGGAACTTTAACCAAGGGCGAGCCAAAGGTGGAAAAAATTTTAATAAACAAAGAATATAATCTCGGAGAGGAAAAAATTTTAAAGATTGCCGCTTCCTTGGCTTCTGGTTCAGAGCACCCCTTGTCTAAGGCGGTAGGGGAATTGGCCGAAGAGAAAAATGTCCTTTTGGCGAAATTAGAAAATTTTAAAGAAAAGCCAGGAGAAGGAGTAATGGGAATCTGCCAAGAGCATAAAAAAGAATTGTTACTCGGCAACCGGAAGCTGTTTGCAGCCAAAGGAGTAAGTACCGGTTGGTTGGATAAAATTTTGGAGGAATATAAAGATTCCGGGGGAACTGTGATTTTTGCCGGGCATGGCGGGGAAATTATAGGCGGATTTCTGATCGCTGATGAAGTTAAGGCCAGCGCGGCCGGGGCAATAGCCGAAATTAAAAAAATGGGTCTAGAGCCCGTGATGATCAGCGGTGACAATAAAAATACGGCTCGGATCGTGGCCGGGAAATTGGGCATAGATAATTATTTGGCGGAAGTGACGCCAAATGAAAAGCAGGCCGAAGTGAAAAAAATTCAGGCGCAAGGCAAGAAAGTGGTTTTTGTCGGAGACGGTATTAATGACGCGCCGTCCTTAGTTCTGTCTGATTTAGGCATAGCCATGGGTTCGGGCACGGATATTGCTAAAGAATCAGGCAATATTATTATTATGAAAAATGACCCACTAAAAGTTGTGGAAGCGATTAAGCTGGCGAAAAAGACTTTTAAAATAATAAAACAAAATTTATTCTGGGCCTTTTTCTATAATACGGCCGCCATACCCTTGGCTATCTTAGGGCTGGTTAATCCGATGATTGCGGCGGCCGCTATGAGTCTTTCCAGCGTTTCCGTAATTACTAATAGCTTAAGGATTTACAAAGGGAAGTAATATGAAAATTCATTCTAAAATAGGCAAGCGACCGGGCCGGCCGGCTTATCGCACGCCGTCGTCTTTCAAATATAGAAAAAGTTTATGGGCGGAGGAGAGAAGGATAAAAAAATAATTTTGCCAATAAAAAATGTAGAGGAAATGGTTATTTCCTCTACATTTTTTATATAAGATTTCCCTGCAAATGGTAGTAGGGCGGCCGGTTTTTATATCGCCTGATTGTCATCCTGATTATTTCCTCCAGAAAGTCGCCATAGTTCATGTTTAAAAATTCAGCCGCGGCCGATACGCAGTCGCCGATATTTATGGAAGGATTGGGGTTTAATTCCAGGACATAGGGATTATTGTTTTTATCAACCCGGACTTCTACCCGGCCATAATCGTGGCAGTCTAGGATATTATAGGTATCTAGAGATATTTCCGTTATCAAAGATTCCAGTTTTTTGCTGATATTTTTTGCCGGCCTTTGCACCGTTATGCCTTGTTTATAGGCTGGGTTATCCGTCCATTTGGCGTCAAAAGGATAAATATGCCAATAGCCCTCCGGCATCTTGTCAAAAATGGAACGCGACAAAGGCAAAACTCGCAAGTCGTCTTCCTCGCTGCCCAGGATAGAAACATCATATTCGTCGCCTTCAATATATTCTTCCACCAGGGCCGGCTGGTCCATTTCCTCCGTAACTTTTTTTATCTGCCTTTCCAGGCCAACCTTATCCGTGACGACAGAATCGTTAGTTATGCCGATGGAATTGTCAGTATTGGCCGGTTTGATAATCAAGGGATATCTCAGGTCGTCATCAATTTTATCTTCCAAGCTGTAAGCGTAATCCCATTTCGGCGTGGGAATATTATGGTAATTCAGCAATTTTTTTACCCTGATTTTATCAATGCATAAACCCAAGGTAAAGGGATTGGATCCTGTGTAAGGAATTTGCAGGGTATCAAGAATGGCGGCGACATGCGGCTCAAGCAGGCTGGAATTATTAATCCTTTCGCAAACATTAAAAACCAAGTCGACATTGCTTTTTCTCAAGTCATTAAAAGCTTTGGGCAGATCATTAAAATCGAAAAAAGTGACTTTGTATCCTCTTTCCTTGAGGGTTTTTTCTATATTTTTTCCAACCGAAGTAAGGTCCGCTTCCACGGCCATTTGCTCATCCTGATAGATATTGCAGGCTATGCCGATATGGAGTTTGCGCTGGTCCTCCACCTTGAATCTTTTAATCCTTTCAATTTTAGCCATGCTTCTAAGCAGATTTTTGTTCATAGCGGCCGAAGAAAAGCGGTTGCGGCGCAGAGTTTTCCCAATTGAGGAAGACGGATCGAATTTTACCACCTCGTACTTTATGTATCTAAGGATATTTTTCAGGTTGTCTTCGGCGTCAAGGGGGTTGTTTCCGGAAACGCTCACCCAGCCCAAATATTCGTAACCTTCGGGCGGAACCAAAATCGGGTCGCCGATTTTTTTGAAAATATGCAATTCTTCCAAATGCTCATTTTTTTTAATGTTTTCGTCAATATTCAATTTTACCAAGATGCCGGAGTATTCCGGTATAAAATCGTAGCTGACAAGGTATTTGTGGGGTATTTCCGGTTTTTTAATTTTTTCTATATAAACTCCCAGGGCGATTTTTACTATATTTTCAATCAAGTCCACTTGCCAGGCTTCCGTAGTGAAAGAATAAGTTTCGTCTCCGCCCATTCTTAAGTTAGTTTCTATCGGCACCGGGCCTTCCTTTGTCATTTTGGCTTCAAAATGGATGCAGCCGTTCTGGACCCCCAGCTTTTCCAAAATCATTTCCGCCATTTCCGTTAAAGCTTGCTGGTCATTTCTGGGCAGGCTGGAAGGAATGGCCCATTGGGTTTCCACGAAAAATGGTTCAGCGGTTTTATAATTGTCCACAATGGAAGAAAATTTTATTTTTCCGTTCTGCAAAATTATATTAATATCCACTTCCTCTCCGTCAATATATTCTTCCGCCAGTATTTCCAATCCGTCGGACAGCGCCGATTCGGCTGTCGCTGACATATTTTTTTTAACGTAATTATAGGTGTTGGCCAGTTCCTCTTTATTTTCCACCTTAACGACAAAAGCGCTTGACGATCCGTAAGCCGGTTTTATTACCAGGGGGAAATTAAAATTTTGGCCGATATAATCAAGGTCTCTGTATTTTACCAAAGCGTACTTAGGAGTCTTTATTTTATTTTCTTGGCAAAACTCCCTGAAAAGATATTTGTTTCTGGCCTTTTTGGCAATTTTGAAAGGAATGCCGATAAGATTTAAGCGGTCCGAAATTTTGGAAGCAAGAAGAACGTCGTCTTCCCAAAAAGTAACAACGCCGTCAATTTTGACGGCTGGATTGGCGGCCAGAAAAGATTCCAGAGCCTCAAGCGCCTGGCCATGGTTATTGGTATCAGCCAAAATCCAATGGTCAACATAACCGGTCGCCCAATTTTTTTCCCTGTTCAGGGCGACAACGGTTAATTCCATTTTTTTTAATTTTTTTAAAATGAATTTCTTTTTTACGGATCCGGTGTTAACTAAAAGAATGGTTTTACCCTGGAAATTTCCGTTTGAGCTCATAAATTTTTTTCCTCCCTAAAACTTTTAATAATAACGAATATGAAGATGGCCTTTATGAATAAATTATAATTTTTTAAAGAGCAAATGTCAAGAGAAAAAATGAAAAATAAAAGATAAAAAATAAAAATTATTCTCCTCATCCGTCCTTTGTCATTCCGAACGGAGTAAAGCGGAATAAGGAATCGCCCAGACCGGATGCGGATTAAACTAATTTTGCTTTTTTATAATTTTAAAACCCACCTAACCCCCTTTTCAAAAGGAGAAAATCCACTCTTGACATATTTTTATGATGTGTTATTATATTAATAACTGAATAAGACCGCAGACAGCAGGCGGAAAATGAGTAATTAATAATGAAAAATGTATAATGATTTAATAATTTAGTCATTATTAATTATAAATTATTCATTATTCATTCTTTGTAAGACCTGCCGAGGTAAGAAGCCGATTTTTCGGTTTTTGAAGTCTGTGGTTGAAACACAGCTTTTTTATTTAATACAAATTACAAATCAGGCACAAATATCACAAATTGGAATTTATTATTTTGAATTATTTGTGTTATTTGTGATAATATTTATGAATTTGTAACAAAAGATATGCCTAAAACAAGAGAGCAAAAAAAGGAAATTTTAGAAAATTTAACCGAAAAAATAAAGCGGGCCAAGTCGGTTGTTTTCGCCAAGTTTGATGGCCTGGGAGTCAAAGAAAACGAAGATTTGAGGGATAAGCTTAAAAAAGGAGGGAGTGAATATTATGTGGCTAAAAAAACTTTGATGGATTTGGCTTTTAAGGACAGCCAGGTTAAAGATTTGAGTATCAGAAATTTTGAAGGAAAAGTAGCGGCTATTTTCAGTTATGATGACGAAGTCGCCCCGGCCAAAATTACGGGTGAGTTCAAAAAAGGGACGCCGGAAAAGATTAGCTTTCTCGGCGGGATTTTAGAGAATAAATTCATTTCCTCGGAAACGGTGGAGACTTTGTCCGCCCTGCCGGGCAAAAAGGAATTGTATGCCAAGATGGTTGGCTCCATGAAAGCCCCTGTTTCCGGTTTTGTTAATGTCCTTTCCGGCAATCTGCGCGGCCTGGTCTGCGCTCTAAACGCGATTAAAGAAAAAAAAGTTAATTAAAATTGAGCAATAAATTAATAAATTAACCCGCCCGCAATGCCTGAACCCCGTAAAGCGGGATGATGGCGGGCGGGTAAAAATAATTTTATGGCAGAAGAAATTAAAACAACCGCTCCGGCTGAGCCGGGGACGGAAGAAAAAAAGGAAGTGGAAGTTCCTGAAAAATTCAAATCTTTAGTCGGAGAGATTGAAAAAATGTCCGTCCTTGATTTGGCCGAATTGGTTAAAATCCTGGAAGACAAATTTGGCGTCTCCGCCGCCGCTCCGGCCATGATGATGGCTGGCCCGGTTGCCGGTAATGGCGCTCCGGCCGAAGAAAAAACCAGCTTTGACGTGGAGCTGACCGAAGCCGGAGGCAACAAGATCGCTGTGATTAAAGCGGTTCGAGTTGTGACCGATATGGGCTTAAAAGACGCTAAGGATTTGGTAGACGGCGCTCCGAAAATGGTGAAAGAGGGCGTGAAAAAAGAAGACGCGGAAAGTATAAAAAAGACCTTAGAAGAAGCTGGCGCCAAAGTGACTCTGAAATAATCCAATAAAGCAAAAAAACAAAAAAGGCGGAACTTGCGTTCCCGCCTTTTTTTGTGGCATCGGCGTTTTTTTTAAGGATAATCATTTTTGCCAGCCAGCCTTTTTATGTTATAATGAAAGAGTTGTATTATTTATAAATTTTAAAAGATAAAATTATGGCCAAGAAAAAAGCCGCGACCAAAAAATTTGATAAAAAATTCGTCGCCTCCATGATAGACCATACCAACATAGAGATTTCCGCCGCAAAGGCGGATATAGAAAAATTGTGCGCCGAGGCTATTTATTATAATTTCCGCGGCGTTGACGTGCGCCCCAAATGGGTCAGGTTGGTGAAAAAAGAGCTTAAAGGGACTAAAATAAAAGTTGTGGTTTTGGTTGATCCGCCCATAGGATTGAGTCCCCGCCAGAAAAGAACCATGGTTTGCAAAAAAGCGAAAGCTGATGGCGCTGACGAACTTGACGTGGTGATGAATTTGGTTGATGTTAAACATGAAAATTGGCCCAAAATCCTGAAAGATCTAAAGGGAATAAGCAAAATTTTGCCGACCAAAGTTATTATCGGCTCCGGTTATTTAACCGACGAAGAAATTGTTAAGGCTTCGGAGATTGTAAAGAAGTCCGGAGCTTTTTGCGTTAAAACCGCGACCGAAAAAGATCCGCTAGAGAGAAGGGAGTTAACGGAAAAAGCTTGGCATTTAAAGCTTATGAAAAAGGGCGCTCCGGGGCTCTTAATCAAAGCCTCGGGTAGAATAAGCAATCTTGATGATGTGAAAATAATGGTTAAATCAGGCGCTGATATTATCGGCACGAGTTCCGGCGTCAAAATAATGTCCGGTTTTTCTAAATTATAAAAATAACAAAATGAAAACAATAAAAAAAGCTTTGTCTAAAAAAAATATAAAACCGATAAAAAAACGAGCAACCGCCCCTCTTTATCCAGATCCAGATTTACCGCCGGTTAAAGAGGATTTTCGTAAGACTTTTGAGTGGCGGATATTTAAGATAATGGCTGAATTTATTGACGGTTTTCATTTTCTGGCCGATTTTAAAAAAACAGTTACCGTTTTTGGTTCAACCGTTTTGCCGGAAACAAATCCGCATTATAAGGCGGCGCGTAAATTCGGAGAACTTATGGCGAAAAGGGGATATACGATTATAACCGGGGGCGGCCCGGGAATAATGGAGGCGGCTAATCGCGGGGCTTTTGAGGCCGGCGGCGATTCAATCGGTATCAATATTGAACTTCCCGAAGGCCAAAGAATGAACCGGTATGTCAACAAACCGATCGGTTTTAATTATTTTTTTACCAGAAAAGTGATGCTGTCTTTTTCTTCCGACGCCTATATTTTTTTTCCGGGCGGCTTTGGGACTTTGGACGAGTTTTTTGAGATGGTCACTCTGGCGCAAACAAAAAAACTCGGCCGCAAGGTGCCGATAATTGTTGTTGGCCGAGATTATTGGGAACCCCTTTTTAAATGGCTCAAAGAAGGTGTTTATGGAAAATATGGAGCGGTAAAAAAGGCCGATTTGGATATAATAAATATCGTGGCAACGGCCGAAGAAGCGGCGAAATTAGTTTCCAAACTTGTTGCGAAAAATAAATAAATTTAAGGCAGGAGCGGAGTTGAAGCTGAAATTTCCTTTATTCTTGTATATTTTAGCCAAGCGGCAGAGTTATTCGCGGAAGATTTTGCCGTTTTTATTTTTTTATTTTTAGAAATGCGTGGCTTCAACTGCATAAATTTTTGTCCCATCCAAGAGATATATTTTTTTACCTCTCTCGTCCGCATCAAAATCTTTTAGATTATCAAGGCCGTTAAATTGGTATTGGATCAAAAATTCTCCGGTTTTATTAAAGACGGCTAAGCGTTTTTGGGCTGGCTCCAAGATATAAATATATTCCAAATCAGGAGAGACGATAATTTTTTTAGCGGAAATAAAGGCCGGGTCAATCGTTTTTTGGTTAAACTCCTGTTTTTCCCCTTTTAAATATTTAGAGATTTGCCCGTCAGAATTTAAGACATAAATCTGGCCGTCAATTGAAAAGCTTGCGGCGGAAGAGAAATCCGTTTTGCTTCTCATCCATTTTTCTCGGTTAGAAAATCCGGCTCCGGTTTTGCTATAGCGGTAAATTTGTCCCTCAGTTTTTTCCAGGAGATAAAGCTTGTTATTATAGCCGCTGGCGGCCAGGATGTTTTCTCTGCCTGTCGGCAGTTCAATCGCCAAGTTAGAAATTTCTTCCGTTTCCGTATTAAACTGGACGATTGAATCGTTATTCAGATAATAGATAGTTTTATTTTTATCAAGAACGGGATAGTCAAGCGATTTTATCGGTTGGTTCAGGTCGGTAACAGCCGTAATCAAGCCATTGTTTAAATCAAGGGTATAAATGGTTTTTTGCTTCCCATCACCGGCATAAATTTTACTGCCGGCTAGAATTATATTTGAAGCCTCGGCTTGGCTGTTGAGGTTAGAAAAATCAGCCAGCTCCTCCCCGGTTTCAATCCTTGTTATATGCCTTATTTTTTC
The DNA here is from genome assembly GCA_028711655.1 of Patescibacteria group bacterium. NCBI lineage: Bacteria > Patescibacteria group bacterium. The sequence continues at coordinate 2,679 of JAQTRU010000008.1, read as the reverse complement.
CAATTGTTGGGCGTGTTTTTCCGCGATTTTCACATAATATTCTTCTTGCGCTGAAGTTTCCCGCAGAAGTTCGCTTATCAATTTTTCCAATTCGCCAAGAATAATTTTGGCCCCCTCCTCATTATTGTAAAGAAGGTTGGCATCAACCTGATTTTGTTTCTGTTCAACCGTTTTTATTAAGCCATCCAAGGCTATCTTTTCCGCCTCTTTTTTATTTTTTACGCCGGTGAAGCACAAGCTTACGGCAAACAACAAGAGGCAGCCGAGAGCGGCAAAAAAGAAAATTTTATTTTTTTTGCCAAGGCTTTCAAACCAGAGGCGGATTCCTCCTATTTTTTCTCCGATGTTTTTTTTGCCGGATTTTATTTTGGCGATAATTTTTGCGCCCAAGATTTTGGCCTGCTCCCGGCTGGTCAGGACTTTGAAAAGGTAGACAAGAAGATTAATTAAGTTAGCCAAAACATCTCGCAAGAAAAGGATTATTTTTTTGCCAAAAACCCAGGTTTGTTTCCGCTTCAAGAATATTTTGTCTTTTATCAGGAAGGTTTGGCTGTTTTTGCCGCGGGCTGCCGGAGATTTTATCTTGTCTGAAATTATGGCCGGAATTTTAAGCCATTTTTTAAAATTTATAATGCCGGAGGGCATGAGAAGTTTTTCCGTTTTTTCTTCCGTGTAATTCAAACGGCTGATTGAATTCTCGGCGGAAACCTGGGCCGCCGGTTCACTTTCCGCCGCTATCTTCAGGCCCGTTGTGTTTTTTATGAGGACTCCGAGGAAGGAGACATAGGCGTTGACGCCGCCCAAGATATTTTTGATCTGCTCAATGGCTCCGGCCGGAGGCAATTTTGTTACGATATCAGTTAATTGTTTGCCCGAGAGATATTCGGGCAGAGTTTCGTTAGTGGATAAAAAATAACCGCCGGTTGGGATTATTCCGCTCACGATATTGGAAAACAGTTTTGTCGTTCCGCTGGCTCGAACGCCTGGTTTTTTGGTTTTCCCGGAGTTTCCCGCTATCTGGGCTTTATTATTTTGGCCGATATCGGCTATTTTATAGCCTGTTTCTATTTGGGTTTTGACGGCGTTTCTCGCCTTGCCGGGCGTTTTTTTCGGTTCTTCCCGATGTTTATAAATAAGGAGGCAACGATTTTTTCCGGTATTGGAAAGGTGGAGTTCATTTTCATAAGCGACGCCGACGGTCATATTAAATGATGCCAGCGGGATTTTTATTTTTTCCCTGTCCAAAAATTCAGCCAACTCTTTATTGGTTTTTGCCAAGGCTGTTTCAAAAATATGCTCCACCTTTAAAGCGCTTATTCTCTCCCGCAAGATTATTTTTTCATTTTGATAATAATTATGGTTCAAGGCATTAATCAAGAAGTTTATGATTTTTAAGGCCTCGCTTCTTTTTGAGTCGATTTCAACCAGGGCAAAAAGCTTTCCGGCCAGCGCCTCTTTATTGGCATCCGGCTGGGCGACAAAAACCTCGCTCGTTCTATCGGCGTTTTGGGCGGAATTTAAAATCAAAGAAGTTATTTTATAATACATAAAACTTTAAATAACCAATGACCAAGAAACAAATTATAAATAATAACCAAACACCAAATTCCAATAACCAAACTGTTTGATTATTAAATATTGCCCGCCCCGCTTCGCTTGGCGAGGCCGGGGAGATTTGCTTGGTTATTGGTTCTTGATTATTGGTTATTTCCATTGGAGCAATTGACTTATGCCTTTTTATATTATACTATAAATCCATAAATTAAGTAAACCATAAAATAAATTATGCTGGGAAAATTATTCGGCTCTAACACGAGAGTAAAAATTCTAAAACTATTTCTTCTCCACCCCGGGGAGAAATATTATATTCGCCAACTGGCCCGAGATTTAAAATTACAGGTCAATTCCGTCCGCAGGGAACTAGAGAATCTGGAAGAGTTTGGATTGCTTTCTTCCCACACCGGCGCGGGGGAAGAAAACGCCCTTCAAAAATCCCAGGAGGAAAAGCAAAACATGGAAAGATTGTTGCGGGGAGAAATTGTAAAATCAGCCGTGAAAAAAGTTGATGCCGTAAATGCCGGCGGCGGTGAGAAGAAATATTACCAGGCAAATAAAAATTTTGTCCTGTTTGAAGAGATGAAAGCCTTGGTTGTCAAAGCCCAAGTTTTGTATGAAAAAGATTTCATCAAGAAACTTAACAAAATCGGCAGTCCGAAACTTTTTATTTTAACCGGCGTTTTTATAAATAGCCAGCATGCCCCGACCGACATGCTTATTGTCGGGCGCATAAACAAAGACAAGTTGGCCAGGACAGTCAGAGAATTGGAAAGAGAAATGGGCCGCCAAATAAATTATACCCTGATGGATACAAAAGAATTTAAATACAGAAAAGACATTACTGATATTTTTTTATATAGTATCCTGGAAGGAAACAAAGTGGTCGTAGTAGATGAACTGGGCGTAAGTTAAAAGCGAGAAAATAAAAAAAATAAGATAAACCGCTCTGCGCCAGGGCGTTTTATTTTTTCCATAAAGCGCGGGTATTTAATCGCTGGGTATACTAAGGCAGTTGGAACAAGAGTAAAATTAAACTAGCTAATAATTAACTCTCTTGTTCTATGATCGCGCTCTTAAACCAGGTCCCTTCTGAGACCAAAATCAGAAAACAATTAAGAAAAA
>JAQTRU010000007.1 GCA_028711655.1 Patescibacteria group bacterium | reverse complement strand
TAATGTACTGGATACCGCTCCATACCGATTTGGCTAAATTTACAAGCAAAAGCAACCGGGCGAAACAGCTCGGTTTAATGGAGGCTACGGCTATTTCTTTGGGCGCGATTACGCCTTTAATCGCCGGCTGGATTTTATTCCATTATAATTACGACATTTTATTTTTAATTACGATTATAATATATTTCATTTCTTTAATACCTTTTTCCACTCTGCCAAAAACCACGGAAGTTTTTTCCTGGAGCTACTTCCAGACTTGGAAAGAGTTTTTTTCAAAGCGCCGGAGAAGAGTGGTGCTGGCTTATTTCGGAGACGGAGCGGAGAATGTCGTCGGAGTTATTATCTGGCCCATCTTTATCTGGGAACTTTTGTCCGGAAATTATTTCCAGGTCGGGGCTCTGTCTTCCTTGATTGTGGCGGTAACGGTATTTTTACAGCTTTCTGTCGGGCGGTTTGCCGACAAGGGCAATAAAAATAAAATGTTGAAATATGGCAGTATTTTTTACGCTTTGGGCTGGATTATTAAAATTTTTATCGCTACGGCTTTTCAGATTTTTATCACCTCCACTTACCATAATTTGGCTAAAATTTTTGCCCGCACGCCTTTTGACGTTCTAAATTATGAGAAAGCGGCTGATCAAGGGCATTACGTTGATGAATATACCGTTATCCACGAGATGGCGGTCCAATTCGGAAAAAGTTTTATGTTCGTTTTCATTTTACTCCTTTTGCCCTTTTTTAATGTCCAATGGACTTTTATTTTGGCCGCCATCGCTTCTTTGTCTATGAATTTTTTGGCTGACGAGGAAATGATAAAGAGAGAAAGTATAATTGATTAAATAAGCGTATAATTTTCAATTTTCAATGACCAATTTTCAGTCAATATTTAATTATTAAATATTTAATTTTCAAACGCTATTAGTAGCCTTGAAAATTAAATATTGAAAATTGATTGAAAATTGAAATTTGATAATTGAAAATTAGAAACATTTTTCATTTTGATTTTTGCACTTTACATTTATTGTTATGAGTTTACTAGAAACAATTAAACAACTTTGTAGATTATATAATATCAAGCCTGCCCGGTCGCGCGGGCAGAATTTTTTAATTAAGGAAGAGATATATGAAAAAATTATAAAAGCCGCGGAATTAAAAAAGGACGATGTGGTTTTGGAAGTTGGGCCAGGGTTTGGATTTTTAACTGCTAAGTTGGCAGAGGTTGTAAAAAGGGTGGTAGCAGTAGAATTGGATGACAGGCTAGCAGAAATTTTACAAACCGGTTTGGCAGCGCAAGGAATAAAAAATGTGGAAGTGGTGAATGAGGATATTTTACAAATCCCCCTGACCCCCTTTATCCACCGCAGGAGCGGGGCAGGCAAGGGGGAATATAAGATTGTAGCCAATTTACCATATAATATTACCTCCATCTTTTTAAGAAAATTTTTGTCCGCCGAGAATAAACCGGGGATGATGGTTCTGATGCTGCAAAAAGAAGTGGCGGAAAGGATTGTTGCTTCCCCTCCCAAAATGAGCCTGCTGGCTGTTTCCGTTCAATTTTACGCAGAGCCGGAAATTATAGATATTGCGCCGGCTAACTGCTTCTGGCCCAAGCCGGAAGTGGATAGCGCGATTATTAAGTTGAAAGTCATAAAGTCCATAAAGTCGAAAGTCAATGAAAAGGAATTTTTTCGGATGGTAAAAATCGGGTTTAGCGCCAAACGGAAGATGCTAAAAAATAATTTAGCCGCCGGATATCATATCTCCCAGGCAGAGGCGGAAAAAAAGATAAAAAATACTGGCTTTAACCCTAAAACCAGGGCCCAAGAGCTTTCAGTGGAAGACTGGATAAAATTGTTTGGAGAATTTATTTGATTTGTGTTATAATAATGGTAGAACAAATAATAAACTAAAAATTATCACCGCCTCGACGGGGTCCCGCCTTCAATAATTTAATAAAGAGGCGGGATAATAATGTGGCGGGACAAATTACGAACACAAAAACACAAAAGCACGAAAACACTAAAACATTTGTGTTTTTGTGTTTTAAGGCCGAAGGCCGTGTGTTTTTGTTTGTTTCCGCGTTTATTATTTATTAGTTTATTATGGATGATTTCAATGAATTAGGAGGCGATGAAAATTTAGGCCAGGACCAGAATAGAGGGCAGGGTTTGGGCAAAAATCAAAAAATTGCCGTGGCGGTCTTGGCGGTTTTGGGCGTGGCCGTGATTATTACCTGGATGGCCCAGCTTCAAAAAAACATCAACAGCCCCTTTGCTTATAATCCGGGCGGGATAAGCGAAACCGCCAGCGTTTGCCAGGGTCCGGAATGCCAGGAATCTTTAAAAACAAAAGACACGGACGGGGACGGCTTATCTGATTGGGATGAACTTTATATTTACGGGACTTCCCCCTATTTGGAAGACAGCGACAGCGACGGCCTTTCCGATTGGGAAGAGATTAAGAGGGGTACGGATCCCAATTGCCCGGAAGGCAGGAATTGTTCGGCTTTGGGGAGTATTAGTTCCGGAAGCGGGGAAGAAACTTTTTTGTCGGAATTTGCCCCGGATTGGGATTTGACCGGAGAGGAATTAACCGCTGACCAGGAAAAAATATTGCAGGATATTTTGGCGAGTCAGATTGACGCCCCGACCTTGAGGGAAATGCTTTTGGAATCGGGGATGGATAAGGGTGTATTGGATTTGGTCAGCGACGAAGATTTGATGGCAAGTTATGAGGAAATTTTGGAAAGCCAGTAGGGATGTGGGATTTTCGCTTTGGCAGAATCTCCCGTTAGGGGATTCTGCCAGTGAATAAGCGCTTATGGCGGTTAGAAACAAGATATTCATTCCCGACGAAATATACTTTATCACCTTTACAATTTTAGGTTGGAAGAAGATTTTTACCAGCAATAAATATTGCGATTTGGTTTATCGATGGTTTGACTGCCTAAAGGAGTATGACAACAAGATCCACGGTTATGTAATTATGCCAAACCATATTCATTGTTTATTGTTCATTGCGGAAAAATCTCCTAAACCGCCAACGTTAGTTTTTAACGGCAAAAGGTTTATGGCTTATGGGATAGCAAGGTTGTTAAAGGAAGATAATAATACCGCTTTGCTAAATTATTTTAAAGTTAGGGCTACAAAAAAAGAGGCTAAGCATAAAATATTTGAACCCAGATATGATTCGTTAGTAATCCAAACGGAAAAATTCTTTCTAGAAAAAATTAATTATATTCACGGCAATCCATGCCAAGAGAAGTGGAGATTAGCGGAAAATCCCGAAGATTATATTTATTCCAGCGCTAACAACTATATTACGGGAAAAGGAATATATGATGTAGACGTTATGGAGATTTAACACCTCAGATTAGATATCAGGCAGAATCCCTGCCTGCCGGCAGGCAGGCTCTACGGAGAGATTCTGCCGCGGCGGGAGTGGTCATTGATTAAGTCAATCTGCGCTTTGCGCTTTGGCAGAATCTCCCGATACAGGGGATTCTGCCACGATGGAATTGGATATCCAGCAGAAGTTATCCAGATTGGATATCCGGCAGAATCCTCTGCGGAGAGATTCTGCCGCGGCGGGAAAAGTTATCCAGCTCACAGCGTTCCAAAAACTTTATAAACTTTATAACTTTAAAAACTTTCAACTAATAGAAATTTTAAAATAACTGCCACGATGGAATTGGATATCCGGCAGAATCCTCTGCGGAGAGATTCTGCCGCGGCGGAAAAAATAACAATATGTTTTTCAAAAAAGGGAAAATAAATAAGTATAATAAAAATATTTCCTCTTTCATTGTTGGTTTTCTTATTTTTTTATTTATATTCACTTCTTTTTCTTTTAAAATTAAACCAGCCTACGCTCAGTTTGTGGATCCGGTAGCGGCAGCGCAACGGGAAAAGAGTTTTTGGAGAGATGTAGTATGGAACAATTTACTGATACTTTGGCAAAAAGGCGGTTCAGCCGCTTTCCAGGCGGCGATTCGGAATGCTTTGAATACAATCGCTTATGATACCGCCACCTATTTGGGCTCTGGCGGAAGGGGGCGGAAGCCTTTATTTGTTACGGAAAGTTGGGGTTCTTATTTAGAAAATGTGGCTGACCAGGCCGGGGGAGAGTTTATAGAGCAATTGGGAAGGAAGTGGAATTTTGATTTATGCGAACCGGATTTTGACATAAAAATGAGAATAGGGCTGGGTTTATATCAACAGCAAAGGCCAAGGCCTCCAACCTGCACCTGGAGCGAAATGAAAAATAATTGGGAAGAAGAATTGCGCCGGCCGGATTTTTTGCAGAGATTTCAGGCGGTTTTTAATCCGGCGCAAAGCGACTTGGGAGTGGCCCTTACTTTACAGACAGAAATTATAGCGGACCAGCAGGCCAAGAAGACCAAGGCCCAATCGGAATTGGAGTCAAAAGGAGGTTGGCTGGATTTGAGGAATATTGCCGGCAAAACGGAAACGCCTCCTGGGGAGGGAGAAAAGCAGGCTGATGCCGTGCGCAGCACTTTTTCCAGCAATTTAACCAATTTTACCGGCGATGCCTTGGTTGACGCCGCGAACGTTTTTTTAAACCAGTTGGCGATTACGAAGTTTAATGATTTGATGAAAAAATTAACCAAAGGAACCGGCCCGGCCTCTTCCCCTTATAGCGGAGATTGGGGCGGGCTGGCTGATTATGAAGCCAGCCCTATTTCCGGCGACAACGAATCTTTAAGAAAATTATTGGAGCCAAGTTTTGATACCAGAGCGGATTATGATATTTTAGCGATTTTGTCGTCCTGCAACAAAATGGGCGGATACGCGCCAACAAACGGGTGCGTGATTGACGAGGGGTTCAGGCAGGCCATAGAGGAGAGAAAAACAGTAGGAGAGGCCTTGAGTTTGGGATATCTTAAAGATTGGCCTTTTGGCTTCAGGTCAGTCGGCGTAAGCGCCATTGAGCCGGTGTATAATCAGGGCTATCCTTACCGGTCCATGCTTATTTTAAGAAAATACCGGATTATTCCGGTGGGCTGGGAGCTGGCGGCGGAATATATCCATTCTAATCAGGAAAAATTGAAAAACGCCACTTTGGCGAAAATGGTGGCCTGTTTTGACCCGAACGATTCTTACTTTGGTTTTCATGAAGAATGGTGCGAAGGACTGGTTGACCCGAACTGGGTTTTGAAAGCGCCGCAGAATTTTTGCGCCAAGGAAGGCTACGGGCCGGAAATAGTTTCTGATGAGATAGTTGACGATGGCGAAGGCGGCAAAGAAAGAATGATTATCCGAAACGACAATTATTGCGGGGACGAACAAAGCTGCATCAAGGAAAAGAGCGACGGCTCTTGCGAGGCCTACGGCTATTGCGCAGAGGAACGCCGGACTTGGAATTTTAGCGCCGCCTCCTGCGACCCGAAATATAATACTTGCCAGACTTTCCGGGCCGCTGACGGCAAAACTATTTCTTATCTAGAAAACACTTTGGATTATAGCGGCTGTTCGGCCGGGAGCGCCGGCTGCAAGGGGTACGCCACACCCGCCAATTATGACTTTGGGAGCGCTTCTATAAGCTGGACCGGCGCCAACCCGATTTATTTTAATAAAAATATTGAAACCTGCAGCCGGGAAAACGAAGGCTGCCATGAATTTATCAGAACCAAGGCCGGTTTAGGCACGAACTTGGTTGTAAATTCCGGGTTTGAAAACGATACGGTGGGCGACAAAGCCTCCATTGCTTCTTCGGGCGGCACGGTTAAATTAAACAACTGGCCTTTGTATTTGGGCGGCGGCGGCTCCAATCTGCAGGCCGAGATTGCCAACGGCGCCGAAGGCCGATCAGGAAACATTTTGCGTATCACAATGGGCGGCGGCAACGGCGGTTTATATTCTTATGACCATTCTTCCAGCGCTTATAGCAACGTATCCGTAATTCCCAAGGGCTTTATTATGGAACCGGGGGTGGCTTATACTTTAAGCGCTTATGTTTATTTAAAAAGCGGGACCAGCTTAAAACTGGGCATTGGCAACAACAACACTCAATTCAGAGAAGCTGTTTTAACAAGAACCGGCTCCTGGGAAAGGCTGGCCTTGTCGGTTAATAATGACGGAAATTTAGCGGCCAATGAATTCTATATTTACGGCTATGGCGCGGCTGATTTTTATATTGATAATATCCAGTTTGAAATCGGAACCGGAGCCACGGCTTATAAAGAATACGGGGCGGCTAATGTTATCTATGAAAAATTGGCTCCGGCTTATTTGGAGTGCCAGGCCGCTAATCCGCCGGCCCGTTGCGGAGGATTTGCCAATCTCTGCGGAGCATCCGATGTCGGCTGCGAATTTTATACTTCGGTCACTGACAAAATAAGCATTCCGGCCAAAACCACGGTAACCGATTATTGCCCGGCCGAATGCGACGGTTTTGACAATTATATTCAGGCGGCAACCAATTTTTCCGGAAGCCAGGCCGAATATTTTATCCCCAAATCGGCCCGGACCTGCCCGGCTGCCGCTGCCGGCTGCGATGAATTTACCAATTTAGACGAGGTGACCCGAGGCGGGGAGGGCAGAGAATATTACACTTATTTAAGGCAATGCGTAAAACCCACTGATGCGGGCGCCAATTGCGTTGAATTTTATACTTGGGAGGGAAGCGAGGAAAGCGGCTACCAATTAAAAGTTTTTAATTTGAAAGCGAGTGGAAGCGAGCCGGCTATTACCAGCGATGATACTTCCGAATGCGGCGAGGCGATTTATAATCTGCCGGCAACCGACCTGGGCTATAATTCGGATTGCCGCCAATTCTATAACAAAGCCGGCGGAATTTCCTATCATTCATACACAAAAACAATTTCCTGCAGTGATAATTGCCATCCTTATCGCCGGACAGCCGACTCGGAGATTTATATGGCTATTCCGGGCGAAGGCAAAGCTTGCGCGGCCAGCCAAAACGGCTGCCGCGAGTATAGCGGCAATATGGGGAGCAATATGCGGATTGTTTTAAACAATGATTTTGAAGGAGGCGCTCAGGGATGGTCGGGAAGCATCAGCAGCGAAGCCCTTACTGTCGGCGGCCATTCTTTGGAAACAACCGGCAATTCCACCAGCAAAGTGGTTGGCGCCTCTGTTGGGAAGGGCAAGTCCTACGTATTAAGCTTTATTGCCAAAAAGAAAGGAACAGCCGCGGCTGAATTTAGCTCTATCAGTTTTGTCAAAGACGGTGACAAGCAATCTTTTCCCATTTCCGGAGGAAATTTGGAAAGCGAATGGAAACTCTATAAATTTAATCTGGCCAGCCTTGAGCGCGAAGTTGACGTTGAGGAAAAATTAGAAATTGTGGCTAACAGCAATTTCTATATTGATGACATTAGGTTAACAGAAATCGTAGCCCGCCATTATTTGATAAAAGATTCCTGGGTAACGCCGGCTTCCTGCAACCAGGACATAAATAGCAATCCTTTTCCTTTGTATATGCTGGGTTGCGGCCAATATCAAGACCGGGCGAAAAATACGCATTATCTCCGCAGTTTTAGCCAACTCTGCCAGGAGTCGGCCGTGGGCTGTGAATTAATGATTGATACCCATAATTCCAGCCAGGCCGGAGTTTATACTTCCGCTACTGATCCGGCCGTGTCTGTGCCCGCGGACAGTTTTGCTTACGCGGTTTATGACAAAAATAAGCAATGCAACCGGGCGGATAAGGGCTGCGGCCTTTTCGGTTCGCCTTATAAATACGGAGACGAAGTGGTTTATGGCGATGTTTATCTGAAAAATAATCCGGACAGGTACACAAGAATTTTATGCGACGAAGAAAGCGAGGGCTGCGCCGCCTGGTCTTCGGAAAGCGGCAATTCCTTCTTTAAGGACCCGGGGGACATGGTCTGCGAGTGGCGGCAGGCAACCGGCGAAATCGGCTGGGGCTGGTATCAGAAGAAAGTAAAGAGATGTAACGGCGCGGGGACGGTTTGCTTGTCTGACAAAAACTGCGCTATCGGGCAGACCTGCGTTTTGGAGACGGCTGATACTCTCTGCCTAACCAGCGAATTAAAAACTTTTGGTTACGGCGGAGAAGGCCAGACTATTTATCAGCCGGATAACGGCTGGGTCGGAATCTGCTCCGCGGCGCAGGCCGGCTGTAGCGAATATATTGACCCGATAAGCCGGCCGGCCGCGAGCGCGAATTATAAAAACGACAATCAAGTTAACCTTGAGCTATCCACTCTTTACATATTAAAAGGAATCGGGGCCGAAACCAATTCAATAAACTGTTCCAAGGCAACTTTGCGCGAATTAAAAAGCGATAATAGCCTGGGCAATCCCGTAAATTCAATCAGCGTTTCCGGCACTGATTCAATTATATTTTTCAATGATTCTCTCGGCGGTTCCTCCGGCGGAAATATCTGCGAAAGCGCGGGAGAATTTAACCTTAGGAAAGCCATAGCGGAATATAGGTTAAATCAAGAACTGGACAAAACATCCTGCAACGGCTTGGTTGATTTTGAGAGAGGGTGCGTCTTATTTAATGAGCGCATTCAGGAAGGCGGAAGCGGTTTAGCCGGATTAAAGTTTGACGCGAATTTGACTATTGACGACGGAAACGGAGTGCCGCCGGAAAGCGGGAGCGACAATAACGCCAATGCCCTGATAAAGGTTTCGCCGAACCGGGTTTGCGCCGAGTGGCTGGCTTGCCGCAGTTATGTTAAAGATAAAGATAATAATAATATCTGCTTTGATGTCGGGCTTTGCAACGCTTTTGACGATAGCGGCAATTGCGGCAATTTTATCGCCTCAACCAAAGCGCCGCAGATATTTAAGTCCGGAGATGATCCGGGCATTATCGCTAATTTAACCGGTTATTCCAAATTCGGTTACGATGGCGGGCAATTGGGCAATAATTATTATCCGATAGGCGGAATGGAGCAGGTCGGGGACATAATCAGCCTGTCTAATGGCGGATTTGAAATGTCCGGGGGCAACGGTTATCCGGTCGGCTGGAGCAACACCAGCGGTAGCACCTGGAACGACAGCATGTTCAAAGTGATTACCAACGCGGCCGAAGCCAAAGCCGCTTTGGGATTTTCCCCGCCCGAAGGCAGAAATATTTTAAAGATGAGTTCCGGGAATTCAATTACTAGTGAGGAGATTGATTTTGAAGCAAAAACTTATATTATTAGCGCTTATGTTAATACAATGAATTTATCAGGCGGGAACGTAAGCATAAGCTTGCCTGATGGTACAAGATTAGAGATTTTGCCTGGTAATAGTAGATATTTTACCAAGGAGTTTTCTTTAGGAGCGGCGATAAGGAGGAAAATTACAGTTTCTTCAGGCGCGACTGGCGGGGTGGCTTATTTTGACGACATAAAAATAAAGCCGGTATTGGAAACAAAAGAAGATATTTATTCCAGGCAATCTTGCCGGCTTTACCCAAAAGAAGATTCCCTGTCTTGCGATTATATGGATGGGTCCGGAGTAAGCCAAAAAGGTTTGACCGGCTATTGTCTGGAATATGACCGGGCTCCGGGCTCGCCTGACGCTTGTTTGATGTGGTATCCGGTTGACAAAGTAAGGGGCGAAGGCATTGAGGAAGGCGCGGGTTATCAAGGAAAGTTTCCGCTTTATTATTGCACCGATTTGACGGAGGGGACAAAATTAAAGGTTAAGGTTGTGGCCGATGATAAAGTTTGGATTTATATAGATGGTGATGGCAGTAATGCCGATTGGATTGCACACGGCGTCAAAAATGGCGATCTAGATGAAAAAATAACCAAAAAGGAATATTTGGCTGGCAAGCACGCGGTTGTTTTATATGGTTATAACGGTCCCAAAACAGGTTATGTGGCGGCCAGCATAGAATCCGTTAATTCGGCTTATATGGACCCCGTAGTTACCTCAACTGATGAAAAATATGGTTGGCGTTGTGCCGTTGAACCCGTCGGCTATGACAGGAATCCCAATACGGGCAAAGGCATATTTACGCTTGGGTATGAATATAATGATCAATTAGCCTGGGTGAAGCCGTCTAAGATAGGGGATGTCGCTAGCATTTATGGTGCCGAGGGTATTTGGCCCAGTGATCAATATTTAGAACGTACAACGGTTGTTTGCCGGACGATTATTGACATTAAGCCGGTTTGCGAGAAATTTGTGCAAACGGTTTCTGCGGCCGGAGACAACAAAGTCTTCCAAACCAGATTAAGCGGAGGAGATAGTAATTTCTTCGTTAACACCTTTGCTGGTGTTCCTGGTTACACGGGTGGTAAGGCTTACTATAGTAGCGATGCCCCACCTTTTGGCACAATTGTTTACCCAAATCCAGCGGCCAATCCTTATGAATGGGACACCAGGATGGATGAGGGCATCCAGCCTCTTTATTACAGCGAGAATAAAAAATTACCTAGAATGGGGCAATTACATAATGATAAAGATGCTATTGAAAATAATTATGGAGATACGGGCGAATTAAAAAGGCTTTTTGCCCAAAGTTATGGCGGTTATAAATTAGTTCCGGAGCAAACCTGTCTTGGCGGCGGCGTTTGCTCTAAAAGTCTTACCTCTGATATTGTTTATTCTTGCGCAAGCAATTCGGTAAACTACGCCCAGGACTGTTCTCTGACAGGGTGCGCCAGTGGCGTTAAGTGTTCGCTTAATGCCGAACTGAATATGTATACCTGCAATGGATTACCGAATGGGTTGGCCTGCTGCGTTCCTGAAAGTTCGTGTACAGCAGAGGGCAAATGCGAGAATTCCAATCCCCAAGAAAGAGCTTCTTGTGATATAAGAGGTATTGATACGATAGCGAACTGCAATTCAACCGGAGAATATAAATGCGATTCAACCACGAGTGCAACCCCTGGTTCAGGCGATGATTGCTGCTATGGTGGCGTTTGCAGTAACGTCTGCGCCGAAGGAGTTAATGCGGGAAAAGCTTGTGAATATTCTAATCCGGATTGCCCGATTATGAAATGCAGTAATAATAATTTGACTTGCAGCGGTCCGCAAGATCCAAATTGTTTGAAATCAAAAACCTGCGTAGGTGGAGAAAGAAATATCGGAGCTGATTGTAGCGCCAGTGATACAATTTGTAATGGCATTGATGGAACCTGTTCTGAACGCAGATGCAGTGGGGGGGATAATAATAATGATGTTTGCGATGATCCTGGTGATTGTCCAGGCGGTTCATGCCCTGCCGGCACATGTAGCGGGGGGGCTAACAATAACGGTCCTTGTTATGGCGACGGTGATTGCCCAAGTAATGATGGCGTATGCACAGCAGCTTATTGGCCTTGCGGCATTTCCACTACTTATGGAGCATGTATTACGCCCCAATGTGTCGGAGGGCCCAGAAACGGCATAGCTTGCAATCTTGGTGGCAATAGCCAGGGATGTGTAGACCCCAATGACATTTGCGTAGAGGTTAGGAGAGTACAAGATGCTACTAGCAATAACAATCTAAGGTGCTGCGGTCCTGATACCGGGACCGGAACGTGTAGAGCAGAGACTAGGGATCGATATGTTTGTGTTGGGGGATCAAATGCTGGCGTTGTATGTTCAGAAGAGGAAGTTGGTCGCACGGCTGAAGCGAGTGCTGGCCGATATATTCCGGACAATACTTTTCCTAACTGGAAATCGAGCGATGTTTGCGGGAAGACAATAAGCGGAGAGTATATAAATTGCACTGATCCCATTGTAAGCCATATAAAAGCCAATGGTGCAGAAACAGGCGAGACGACGATTATCAAAAATGGGTTCGCCAATTTAACTTTTAACACGGCTGTAAATCCAAACCAGTTGCCATTGGTCAGATACGAAATTGACTGGGGCGACGGCGGGACTACGGTTGTTTCCGGAGTGGAGATGAATCATCGGCCGGATGAAAAAAATCCGCATTCGGTTTATCACTTGTACAGCTATTGGGATTTAAGGAATAAGGATAAAGATGGTGATGGCATAACCTGCGCGGCAGACGAAGAAGGCAACTACTGCAGTGTAAAACCAAAAATAACAATCAAGGATAATTGGGGCTATGGCGCTAGCGGGACATTTAGCGGGACGGTAAAAGTAACGGAGAAGTAGATCACTGAAATCACTGAAGGTCTAAACCACTGAAGCACACTGATTTTACTGAATTACACTGATGATTCATTTATGAATTATGTTGATAATAGATATTACAAATCAGATATCACCGCGAAAATAATTCAAGGCGCTTATAAGGTGCATAATTTTTTAGGTACAGGATTTCAGGAAGTTATATATCAAAGGGCATTGCAGCTTGAGTTTAATGAGTTGGGTTTGAGGTTTGAAAGGGAAAGGGAGATGCCAATATTCTATAAGGAATTAAAAATTGGCGAGAGAAGAGTTGATTTTTTGGTAGATGGCGATATTATGGTTGAATTAAAGGCTTTATCGAAATTAGAAGATGTCCATATAGCCCAATTAATGAATTATATTGAAGCTTATAAAGTGAAAATTGGTTTACTTATAAATTTTGGAGCAAAAAAGTTAGAGGTAAAAAGGTTTATTAAATAGTATCACTGAAAGTCTGGACCACTAAAACATACTGATTTCACTGAATTGCACTGATGTTTTTATGTAGTTATGTATAATTCAGTATATTCATGTGCTTTCAGTGTTTATTCAGTGGTGCTGACGATTATGGCACAAAAAGGAACAATCAACGATTTGTCAAATAAGAGCCAACTGGACGGTCCGGAAGAGGAAGCTTCGGTGGCCAGGAATTTAAGGCAGGCAAGAAGAGGCGGGATTTCAGAAGAAAACAGCTCTCTTGATAATTTGGTGAGTTTGGCCGGGGGAGTGGGAGGAATGGGAACGGATAACAGAAGAAGGCCGGACGGGTCAGGCAGGGATAATTTAGGCCGGCCGGTTAGGCCCCAAAAGCCGCTACCAGCCAGCCGCCAAAGCCAGAGCGGCGGTTTAGGGTCTGGTCAGACAGAGCCGGGAAGCGGTGGCAGGCAGCCCTCCTTTGCTAAAGCTGCGGAGGGCAAGCCAATGGGCGCGGGCGGCGACTTAGACAGCCGGCTGATGGCCGGGCAATTAAGAGAAGAAAAAAATAAAGAAAGAGAGAGAAGAGAAGAGGAAGGTGAGAAGGGTGAAGAGAGGGAAAGGGGCGGAAGAGATGAGAAAGCTAAAAAAGATAAAGAGGGCGAAGAAGAAAAAGAGGGCAAGGGCTTGAGAGACAGAGTAAAGGAATTAAAAGAAAGGGCGAATTTAAAAAAGAGAGCGCAGAAAAAAATAGAGGAGAAAGTAACAGCGCCGGCTAAACAGGGGACAAATAGTTTATTGCGTAATGCCTGGATCCATTTAATTGATAGTTTTGGCGCAACTTTGCTTTGGATTGATACGCACGTTTTTTTGCACTGGGTTTTGGGAGAAAAATTTTTCTGCAAATTGGGCGAGGAATGGATACCGAAAAAAGTAGAGGCGGCCGGCGGCGAGGCCGGGAAAGCGGCCAGTGAAAAAATCGGGTTGGTGGAAAGCGCGGGATGCTGCCTTTTAAATTTATCGGCCCTGATTATTATTTTATTTCTTATTGCCGTAATCGCCCTTATGTTTGATATAATTGCCCATCCGGTAAAATATATACTTGGCGCGATTTCCGAATCATTCAAGCTATAATTTGTTGTAAGTTTAAATGAAAATTAAATTTTTAAAAAACAAATATTTTTTTTCATTGGCGGCGATACTGATAATATCGGGTAGTTTTTTAATTGGTAAATTCGCTTATGCCGGTTTTGAAGAAGTCGCGATATTTTTAGGCAAAATTATTTCTTTGATTATTGAGGCCCTTGGAGCTTTATTAACCGTTTTAATATCCGGGTTAATTTGGGTAGCCGGGTATAATGATTTTATTACTTCGTCGGCGGTTACTAACGGTTGGGTGATTGTTAGAGACCTGTGCAATATGTTCTTTATTCTGATTCTGCTTGTTATCGCTTTTGCCACGATTTTAAGGCAGGAAAACTACAGCATAAAAAAATTGTTGCCCAAACTCCTAATAATGGCGGTCCTGATAAATTTTTCCAAAACAATCTGCGGAATTTTTATAGATTTTGCCCAGGTGATAATGCTTACTTTTGTTAACAGTTTCAAAGAAATAGGCGGGGGTAATCTGACCGAAATGTTGGGTTTGGACAAGATTATGAGTATAAACGCAGACAAGGCAACGCTTAGAGACGAGAAAATTACGGGTTCGTCTATATTTGGTTCTTACATGCTCGCCTTGCTCTATGTCATCATCTCCATAGTTGTTATTATAACGATAATCGCGGTTTTGGTTATGAGAATGGTAATGCTTTGGATTTATATCGTTCTTTCTCCTTTGGCCTATCTTTTGGCGGCTTTTCCGGCCGGACAGAAATATGCCAGCCAGTGGTGGAGCGAGTTTTCCAAAAATGTTGTAGTCGGGCCGGTACTGGCCTTCTTTATTTGGTTATCATTTGTTTCCGCTTCTACCGGCCTCGTGGATATTCCTTCAAGTTCCTCGGATCCCAGCGTTGCTGCTACCGTTGCCGGCAGCAGGGACAATATAATTAAATTTATAATTTCCATCGGCATGCTTTTGGGCGGACTAATGGTGGCGCAACAGGCGGGGGGAGCGGCCGGAAGCATCGCGGGCAAAGGTCTGGCTAAAGCGCAAGGAGTTTTGACTGGGGCCGCGAAATTAGCCGCCTCTCCCTTGAAAGGAGCTAAGATGGGAATCGGAGCGATAGCGGGCTTTGGCATTAATACGCTGCATCAAGGCACGGGAATTGATTTGAATTTGCCGAGGGCGTGGAAGACTTTGCAAGCGTCCAGAGAGGCTAAAAGAAACAGAATGTATGCCGAGGGAATGGAAAAAGCTGGAATGGCAAGGGCAACAGGAGGCCGAATCCATGGTTTATTGGCTACTACCGGAGATCCGGGGGGCGCTTGGGATCAAATAACCAGGGGCTATAGTTTAAGGCATCCATTTACCATTACCAAAGGGATTAAACAAATGGTAAAAGGGGGAAGGGCGATGGCGGAAGAAAGAGAAAGACTATTGCCTGAAATAGAACAAGCGAAATTTGAAGCTGATTTTTCTCTTATGAATAGGAGTGATAGGGGGCAAAGAGTTAACGAGTTAACTGGGGAAAAAGGTAGTACAGAAAAAAGATTGAATGATTTAACAAGAGAGAGCTATAATTTAGACGAGAGTATAGCTAAAAAGGAAGAGGAAATAAGAAAATCCACCGACACTGATCAAAGAGACGCATTAAGAAATAAACAGGATAGATTAAAGGAGAGAAGGAAAAAAGTAATGGAGGAAATAGATCCTTTGGCAAAAAAACGAGAATCAATAAATTCAAAATTAAAGTTTGCGCAAGCGAATAAGTTTAAGAATTTTTCCGATGATGAGAGAGCCGGACTCAGACAGAATGCGGAAGAAAAACAAAAACAACTTGATAGAAACGTTCCGATTTATTCTTTTGAAGCTAAGGCCGCCGGGGAAAAGGCAGTATCCGTAGAAATGGGCAATATTAAAGAAATTGATGACGCCTCGGAATTGGTTAGGATGTTAAAAGAAGCGATTTCGGGCGGGGAGAAATCAAAAGTAAAGGCGATAATGAGGAAACTAGCGGCTGATGCCAATGACAATGAAGCTTTTGAGGCGCTAGTTCCTGAAGCTGGTTCTGGATATGAGGGTTTGCAGGCTTTAATGAGGGGGCTTAGCGACAAAAACAATAAAGAACTTTATGCCGGTTTTGACGAACAGGAAGCTATGGCCTTGGGCGCTCAAGTAGCCGAAATGAACAAAAAGACCAACCACTGGGAAGCAACCGCGGCTTATGTAATGGAAAATGGCGAATGGAGAGAAGCCACGGTCAAGGAACATGCCGAAATAGCTTCTACCGAGTTTGGAAAGAACGCGCCCAGGGCCAATGCCCGCAGTTTCAACAGGTTGGCTATGGGGAAACATGTCGTTGATCCAAAGACGGGGGAAAAGAGTTACAAATTAGCCGATATCGGTTTAATCGCTTTGCAGTCGTGGGATAATCCAACCAGTATAGACAGGATGCTTGAAGATATGACAGAAAGCACGGCTAAATTTCTTGTACCCTTTCTAGATAAACTTGAGGATCAAAATTTTTTCAAAGCTAAAGGGCCCAAACCTACCCAGTTTATTAAGCGTGATGGTTCACTTTCGGATGGTAAAAATGAAATACCCAACCTTGCCGATATGATAAGAACTAAAGCTAATCAGGCAAAAGTAAACTTTGACCCCCAGTTTGATGAAGTAACCAAAACAAGAGAAGAAGTAAATAAAGAAGATTAAATTTCAGAGCTTATTCTATAATTATGGAAATTTCCAATAACACAACCAAAAACCAAGCGACAAAAAATATTAGCATTGCCGATAGGTTGTTTGATGATGATTATTTGGAATCTTTAAAAAAAGTTTTTGATATAATTGTTAGGAGCAATGACGTTAAACATGCGCAAATATTGGTGAAAGTATTGAAAGAAGCCATGGCCGCTAGAAAAAGGGAGCTGGAAGCGGTTAAGGAAATTAACGATTTTTATAAAAAAATTGTTATTAAATTAAAGTTTATCGCCTTGCCGCTGTTAGACGACGCGGACATTATGGATTTGGTAAAAAATTATTTCACCTGGCAATTCCGCCTGCCCGATTATGATATTATGGAAAAATTATCGGCTAAGCTCTTAAATATAGTGGTTTTGGAAGACCGGGATAAATTCAAGGCCGGCTTAAAAGGGGCGATTCTTAATAATAAGGAAACGATTACCAGCCGGGCGGAAATTAGAACCGTCGCCGATTGGCTTAAGAATTATATTTCAAAATTAGGCTTGGATATAGCCGATAATTTAAAGAGAACCCAATATTTGGTTGACTTAACTAAGGTAAAGGGCCTTGACGAAGATTATGTTAATCGGCTTAAAATTCTGTTTAATTTTTATGAATCCCTAAAATTTTCCTCCTTAACGCCGTTGGGTTTTGACGAGGAGATTCCTATGGTAATGAAGGGAAAATCTTATATCTTCCGGCGAGGCAGGTTAGATCCGGTTGGCGAGATAAAAATAAGGGGAACGGCGGACGGCGGGGTGGAGGCGGATAAAAACGAAATTCAGGAATTGGAAGCGTTAAAACAAATGTTATCCAAATATCCGGAAGGGAGTCTGGAGAGAAAAGCGATTGAAGACGAAATCGCCAAGTTGAAGACTGGGGGTGGGGAGAAAAAGGTTGGGCAATAAAAGAAGGATTTGCTTTATAGCTTGTGCATTAGGGCATAGGTACTTAGGGACTCTAGTTGCGCGTGGTAAAAAAGTTGAGTGATGGGGCGGGGGCTTGCAGTATGGATTGTGCATTAGGGCATAGGTACTTAGGGATTGGGGGCAGGATTGAAAGCCCTATACCCCAGGCCCCAAGTACCTAATATATAAGATAAAATCATAGAACGTTATAAAAGGAAGAAGATAATCTAAATAAAAAAATTAAGTATGATAAGTATGAAGGGAGGGTTGGAGAATTTGGAAATTTATAAATTATCTGAAAGATTAGAAATATTTATTCATAGGGTAACCGAAAAATTCCCCAAAGACGAAAAATATAGAAGCGTTGATCAATTAAGGAGGTCCTCTTCTTCAACTACGGATAACATTTCCGAAAGCTATAATAGATATTCTTACGGAGACAAAATTAATAGAATGTATATTGCCAGAGGCGAAGCCGGTGAAACTAAGGCTGGTATGAGAAAGGCTTTTAAGAAAGGATTTATCAGTAAAAAAATGGCTACTTTTGTTGATGATAAGTACACGGAGCTAATTAAAGGAATTAATGGATACATTCGTTATTTGAAAAGCCAGGATAGGAATAAAAAATCGAGAATAAAAAAATAGAGAGGTTTTGATAAGATAGCTTGTGTATTAGGTACTTAGGGCATAGGGATTAGGGAGAATTTTATTTTTTACGCCCAAGTACCTAAGCCCTAAGCCCTAATGAATGTTGTAAAATAACTAAACATGAAAAATAAAAACACTTGTAATACCATCCTAGTAAGCGGTTCCCTTGTTTATGATAGAATAATGAATTTTCCCGGAGAATTCAAGGACCATATTTTGCCAGATAAGATTCATATATTAAATGTAAGCTTTACCATCAATAAATTAAGGGAAAGCTTTGGCGGCACGGCCGGCAATATCGCTTATAATCTGTCCTTATTGGGCGAAAAACCGATAATTTTAGGAAGGGTTGGGGCGGATTTTTTTAAATACGAAAAATGGCTCAAAGGCAAGGAAATAGATATTTCCAAAATAAGAAAATCCAAAAAAGAACTGACGGCCAGCGCTTACATTATTACTGATCAAGCGGATAACCAAATTACGGGTTTTTACCCCGGACCCATGGATAAAAAATACTGCCAAGTTGCCAAAAAAATAAAAAATGTTAAAATGGCAATTGTTTCTCCGGATGCCAAAGCCAGAATGATTGAATACTTAAAAATTTATAAAAAGTCAAACATTCCCTATATTTTTGACCCCGGGCAGCAAATTATAAATTTTTCCAGAAAAGAATTGAAGTGGGCCATACCCGGTTCTCAAGTTTTAATCGGCAATGACTACGAAATTCATTTGGTTTTAAAAAATACAGGCATGAATTTGGCTAAACTGGGGAAAATGACGGAAATATTGGTAATCACCAAGGGAGACAAGGGTTCGGAGATTTATAGCGGCGGCAGAGTTGTAAAAATTCCTCCGGCAAAGCCGAAAAACACTTCTGATCCGACCGGCGCCGGGGACGCTTATCGGGCCGGCTTGATCAAGGGCTTGTCAGAAGGCTGGCCGTTAGATAAAATCGGACGATTGGCGGGCCTGGTGGCGGTTTATACGGTTGAGAAATACGGGACGCAAACGCACTATTTTAACTGGAAGGGGTTGGAGAAGAGATATGAAGAGAATTATGGGGAAAGTTTATAATAATAGTGCATTAGGTAGTTAGGGCACAGGGATTAGGCATAGGAGAAAAATTTTTTCTTGAGCCCTGTTCCCTAAGTACCTATGCCCTAATGCACGGGATAAAATAACAGCGCATGGGTGATAAAAATTATCCAAAATATATGTAATATTTTTACTAATTATCCATGCTCTAATGGACAATTTATATATGAATTATGATATTAAAAACATAAAACTGGCTTCAGGTGGAAAGAAGAGAATTGAGTGGGCGGAAAAGGACATGCCGGTTTTGGGCAAGGTTCGAGAAGGGTTTTTAAGAGAAAAACCTTTTGCCGGCAAGAAAATGTCGGCCTGTTTGCATGTAACGGCGGAAACGGCTAATTTAGCCAGAACTTTAAAAGCCGGCGGAGCCGACATCGTTTTGTGCGCCTCCAATCCTTTGTCAACGCAGGATGATGTGGCCGCATCCCTGGTAAAGGATTATAAAATTCCGGTTCTTGCTGTAAAAGGCGAAGATCGCAAAACTTATTATAAGCATTTGCGGGCGGCTTTGGGGCATAAGCCGGTTGTTACAATGGACGACGGAGCTGATTTGATTTCCCTGCTTCATAATGAGTTTAAAACTTGGGCAGGCAAAATTTCAGGGAGTATGGAGGAGACCACAACGGGCGTAATCAGATTAAAATCTTTGGAAGCAAGCGGCAAACTAAAAGTGCCGATTATTGCCGTGAATGACGCCAAAACCAAGAATTTATTTGACAATCGCTATGGCACGGGCCAGTCAACCATTGACGGCATAATCAGGGCGACAGATATATTGTTAGCCGGAAAAAATGTCGTAATTGCCGGCTACGGCTGGTGCGGCCGGGGAATGGCCATGCGGGCGCGGGGCATGGGCGCCAAGGTGATAATTACCGAAGTGGATGAAATTAAAGCCCTGGAAGCGGCCATGGACGGATTCAGAGTTATGCCGATGAGGAAAGCAGCTCAAATCGGAGACCTTTTCTGCACTTTGACCGGCGACATAAGAGTTATTAGGCGGGAGCATTTTGAAGTTATGAAAGACGGAGCCATGGTTTGCAATTCCGGGCATTTTGACGTAGAAATTGATATTCCGGCTTTGGCCAAGATGGCCAAGAAGATAAACAAAGAGGTGAGAAATTATGTTGATGAATTTGTTGTAAAAGGGAAAAGCATTTATTTATTGGCGCAAGGGAGGCTGATAAATTTGGCCGCGGCCGAAGGGCATCCGGCTTCCGTCATGGATATGAGTTTCTCCACCCAGGCTTTAGCGGCCGGATATGTGATGAAAAGAAAAATAAAATTAGACAATAAAGTTTACAATGTTCCGGCAGAAATTGAAAACCAGGTAGCCAAACTGAAATTAAAATCAATGGGGATTAATATTGATAAATTAACGCCGGAGCAGGAGAAATATTTAAAGTCATGGGAGATAGGCACGTAAAAATTTCTAATTTCTAATTCACCTAATTTCTAATAAAATTCTAAGCACTAAATCCTAAATTCTAAACAATTTCAAATGTCTGAAATTCAAATGTTCAAAACTTTTATTTTTAGAAAATTAGAAAATTTGAATTTTGAGCATTGTTTAGGATTTAGAAATTAGGATTTAGGATTTAGCGCTTTAACTTTATTATTTGTTTAAAATTATTATGGACAAGAAAAATGTACGTCTTATAACTTCGGAGTCCGTGACCGAGGGTCATCCGGATAAAATTTGCGATCAGATTAGCGATGCGGTTTTGGATGAATGCTTAAGGCAGGATCCGGAAAGCCACACCGGCATAGAAGTTTTTTGCACAACCGGTTTGGTTTTGGTCGGCGGTGAAGCCAAAACAAAGGCTTATGTTAATTTGGAGGGAGTAGTGAGGAAAGTTTTACGCGAGATAGGTTATGACAGGCAGGAATATGGATTCTGTTGCGACGATGTTGGCGTGATCGCCACCCTACATGAACAAAGCCCGGATATTGCCCAGGGAGTTGAGGGCAAGGGCGATTATAAAGAGCAGGGCGCTGGCGACCAGGGCTTGATGTACGGCTATGCCACCAAGGAAACTCCGGAATTTATGCCCTTGCCAATCGTTTTGGCCCACAAATTAACAAAAAAATTGGCCGAAGTCAGAAAAGAAAAGATTCTGCCTTATTTGCGGCCCGACGGCAAAAGCCAAGTGACGGTCCAGTATGAGGATGGCAAGGCCGCCAGGATTGAGACCGTAGTAATTGCCGCCCACCATAGCGAGGAGATAGAAGAGGAAAGATTGAGGGCGGACATAAGGGAAAAAGTAATAAAGCCGGTTTTGGGCGATTTGTTTGATGACAAGACCAAAGTTTTTATAAATTCTACGGGCCGTTTTGTTTTTGGCGGTCCGCCGGCTGATGCGGGCTTAACCGGTCGGAAAATTATTGTTGATACTTATGGCGGGGTCGGGGCTCATGGCGGCGGTTGTTTTTCCGGCAAATGCCCCACTAAAGTAGATCGGTCAGGCGCTTATATGGCCAGGCATGTGGCTAAAAATATAGTAGCGGCTGGGTTAGCGGATAAATGTGAATTGCAGGTAGCTTATTCCATCGGCGTGGCCGAGCCGGTCGGGATTTATATAAATACTTTTGCCACCAACAAAATTCCGGAAGAAAAGATTATTGATTTGATAAAGAAAAATTTTGACTTCCGGCCTAAAGCCATAATTGACTATCTTGGTTTAAAAAGGCCGATTTACCAGAAAACCGCAGCTTACGGGCATTTCGGCCGAGATGACGAAGACTTCACCTGGGAGAAAATTGATAAGGCGGAATTGCTTAAGAAAGAAGCAGGAGTATAATTTTTAATAACCAATAATCAAAAAACAATAATCAAACAATAACCAATAATCAAATCTTAATAAAAAACGTTTGATTATTGAAGTTTGGTTGTTAAATATTGTTTGGGATTTGGTTATTGGTTATTTTTCCTTAATATTTTTGAAATTAGCGTTGTCTTTTATGGGAAAAGTGATGTGCTTCGGCACTTTTGATAATCTGCATCCGGGCCATCGGTCATACTTAAGCCAGGCCAGGAGATATGGAGATTATTTAATCGTAGTAGTTGCCCGCGATGTGAATGTGAGAGAATTAAAGGGGAAGCCGCCTCGCCAGGATGAGAAATTGCGTTTGGAAAAAGTGAAAAGCGTAAGTTTTGTTGATAAGGCTGTTTTGGGCCAGTTGCGGGATAAATTAAAAGTGATAGATAAATATAAACCAACGGTTATTTGCCTGGGTTATGATCAGGAAGCTGATATTACCAGATTGAAAAATTTTTTTTTCGGTAAAATTATCAGGTTAAAACCGTATAAAGAACATATTTATAAGTCATCAAAATTATAAAAAAATAAGGAGGAAGAGCGGGAAGATTAATCTTCTCGCCTTTAGTATATGTCTGAATTTCGCTTAGAAAGAAGAAGTGTTATCGGAGCCGGAGCCATAATGTTGGCGGCCTTTTTTTGGAGTTTGGACGGGGTTTTTATCAGGCCGAAATTTTATAGCTTGCCCGCCGGTTTGGTGGTTTTTTTGGAGCATTTTTTAGGATTTTTGATTTTGGCCCCTTTTCTTTTTTTTGGCTGGTCCAAGGTAAAAATGCTTAGAAAGAAAGACTGGGGAGCGATTTTTTGGGTAAGTATTTTCGGCGGTCTGCTTGGGACGCTAATGATCACTAAAGCTTTTTTTGCCGCGGTTGGCGGCGAAGTCACTTTTGCCACAGTGGTAATTTTGCAAAAATTGCAGCCGGTTTTCGCCCTAATCATGGCGCGCCTGATTTTGGGGGAAAAACTTAGCCGGCGTTTTTATTTTTGGGCGGTTGCGGCTATCGTTTCCGCTTATTTTTTGGCTTTTGGCAAAACCGGCTTAAGCCCGGGAGAATTGGATTTTTTTCATCAGGCCGCCTGGTTTGCCCTTTTGGCGGCTTTTGCTTTTGGCTCTTCAACGGTTTTCGGCAAAAGAATCGTCAACCATCTGGATTTTAAATCTACGGCCGCTCTGCGTTTCGGCCTTACAAGCCTATTGGCTTTTTTATTGATTTTCTTCAATGGGGATTTATTCAAAATAGGCGAGGTGGGCGCTTTGTATTGGAAACTTTTAGGAGTGATAGTTTTTACGAGCGGAGCCGGAGCCATGTTTATCTATTACTTCGGCCTAAAAAGGATAACGGCTTCGGCCGCCGCCATCTGCGAACTGTTCTGGCCTTTGTCAGCCGTTTTGCTTGATTATCTTCTGAATAAAAATATTTTAAACAATATTCAGATTATTGCCAGCGCATTCTTGCTTTTGGCGTTTTTTATGGTTGTAAGGGAAAGCGGAAGGAAAATTCAATTTGAGGCGCGGGTGATAAGAGGGATGGGCCGGGGCGGCAAAATCGGTTTGCCGACAATCAACCTTGACCGGGTGAATTTAGACATGGATCACGGGGTTTATTCGGTTGAAGCGGAAATTGACGGAGCGTTCCATAAGGGATTGCTTCATTTTGGGCCGAAAGAGACTTTTGGCGAGGCCGCTTCTTTGGAGTTGTTTATCAAGGAATATATTTTGAACATTATGGAAAAAAATGTTAAAATAAAGGTAGGTTATAAGATAAGGGAAATAAGGAAATTTAGTGGCCCGAATGAATTAAAAGAGCAAATTAATAAGGATTTAGAGGAATTATCACCTTCAAGACGACTGTAGAGCGAGACGGGGGTAATTTATATATCTATTATGAAAAATAAGATTTTTAAACTAACTTTAGCCCTGTCCATTTTCGTGGTGGCGGGGTTTTTTGTTGTTAAAAGCGCCAAGGCGACTGACCAGATTGAGCCGGATGATTTAGCCATTTGGCACTTTGACGAAAATAGCGGGGGCGTCGCTTATGATTCAACCGCTAACCATAATAATCTTTCCTGGGGGTATAATCCCTGGGCGGCGGGGAAAATTTTGCCGGAGAGGCAGGAAGGAAGATGGGATTTAGGCGTAAATTTCAGCCAAAAAGAGGAATGGTTTTCTAAGACTTTTTCCCCGGCTATTTCTTGGCCCGAGGGCTTAACCGTCGGCTTGTGGCTGAAAACCGATTTAAGTTCTCATTATAATGCCAGAATTTTTTGGCTGGGCAACACTTTGGATCCTAAGGGCATTCCGGCGAACCATCTTATGCTTACCCTGAATCAGGGGAAAGTAAGGCTGTATTTAAAGCAAAATAAAGTCTGGCAGGAAGAAATTATTTCCAATCTTTCAGTCAACGATAACCAATGGCACTTTGTAACTCTACAATTTTCCGCCAACGGCAAAGCCACGCTTTTTATTGACGGCCAGTATCAGGCGGAAAAAGATTATCTTTTGCCGATTCCGGCCATGGAGGCGGTAGCTGTGGGCAGACGGGAAGATTATTGGGGGTCGTATAGCACTGATAATTTTAAGGGGATGGTAGACGAGATCTGGATTAAAACCAGGCCGCTAACTAACGAGGAAATAAAGCAAATATATTTATCAGGCAACCCTTATCAATCCGAAGCAACGGAGCCGGAATTAGCCCCGGTTGAAGTTAAAGCGTATTACCCGTTTGATGAAACAGCGGGCGTTATTGCCTTTGACCAATCGGGCAATAATTATAATCTTAATTGGAGCTACAATCCATACGGCGGCGGCCAGTCCGAGCCGCGCCGGGTTGATGGCAGATATAATGGCGGGGTAAATTTTAAAAAAGTTGAAGATTTATTCAGCCGCCTGAATTCCCCGGCTTTTGATTTTAACCAGGGCGGCGTCATCGGCGTTTGGATAAAAACTTCAGCTTCAAGCGCGACTCCTTCCCGATTTTTTATTTGGGGCAATGATGAACAAAATAAGGTTTTAAAAAATAATTTAATCTTAGCGGAAAACGGCGGTAAAGTTATTTTTAACTTGAATTATTTTGACGGTTGCGACAGCGTCAAATGCTTTTCCCGCAATTATAATTTAACGTCAACGAGCGAGATTAATGACAATAATTGGCATTTTGTCGCGGTTACGCTTGACCCGCGGCCGTATAACCACAAAGTCCGGCTCTTTATTGACGGCGAGCCGGAAGGCGAAATATTTTTTCCCGGCAATCCGCCCCTGGCCGAGACTTTAAGAGTCGGCTATCGGGAGAATTATTGGTGCGGGGAAGAAGGCAATTTTGCCGGCGATATTGACGATTTATTTATTTTATCTTCGGTCGTCAGCGCTGATGAGGTTAAGCAAATCTACCAGACCAACCAGCCCTTTGCCTGGCCGCCAGTCAAAGAACTGGAGCCGGTGATTTTAGTGCCGGGGATTATGGGAAGCTGGGAAGTGAGCGGCAAGTGGGAGTTAGATCCGATTTTACATACTTATGATAATCTTTGGGAAGCATTGAAGTTGGCTGGTTATGAAGAAGGTAAAAATTTATTCGCGTTTCCGTATGAATGGCGGCAAGATAATGTATTAAGCGCTTATCAGTTAAAGCAAAAAATAGATGAAGTAAAAGGTATTTGCAATTGCGATAAAGTGGATATAATTGGTCATAGTATGGGCGGATTAGTGGCGCGTGCTTACGCTGAAAGTGATTATTATGGTAATGATATTGATCAATTGGTGTTTTTAGGCACGCCGCATAGGGGAGCGCCCGAGGCATATTTAAGGTGGGAGGGAGCGACAGGTTTTGAAGGGAGATGGGGATGGTTTGTAAAATTAATATTCACACAAGAAGCGTATGCTAGAAGTTATGATTCTTTGTTTGCATATATTCAAAATTATGTTAAATCGGTAGAACAGTTGCTACCGGACTTCCCGTATTTACAAGATGGCGGTCAAATTGATTTAAGAATTTATGATAAAATTAATTTCCCCAGTAGTTACCCCTATAATTTATTTTTAGAAGATTTAAATTCAATCCAAAAGATAAACAAATTAAATAATCAAGGCATTAAAATAAAAAATATTGTCGGCAATGCTGGAGATAATACAATTACAGTGATAAAAGTAATATCTGGGGAGCCATATTTACCTTTATGGCAGCATGGATATGTAAAAGAGACTATAAGATTAGCGGGAGATAATACCGTGCCTTATATGAGTTCATCGTTTATTAATCCGCACGAAAAAATTGATGCCGACCATCTTGCATTACCAACCGAGGCACAAAAACAGATAATTGAAGAACTAACCGGTACTGAACCCGCCGAAGAGGTTAGAAAAAATATTTTTCAGAAATTTTTTATGGTCAGAATTTTTTCTCCGGCCGATTTTGTAATTATTGCTCCAAACGGCGAAAGATTAGGTAAAGACTTTTCCAGCAGCCAAGCAATTAATGAAATTGAGGGAGCATTTTATTCCGGCTTTGATAGTGATATTGAATTTGCGGTAATTCCAGACCCAACAGACGGAGAATATAGGGTTGAATTACAAGGCACGGGCCAGGGAGAATATAAATTAAGTGCTAGTCTTATTGATGACAGCAAGGAAATTAATAAAGAATTCAATGGAAGTATTGAAATCGGCCAGGAAAGAGCTTTCACTATAACTTATACTGCTACGGCGGAAGATCCGATTGGCAAGCTTGAGCCGCAAGATACGGTGCCTCCGGCAGTAACTATTAATATGCCGCAATCAAATCAGCAATATCTACGTAATCAAGATTTAATTATTGATTATAGTGCAGAAGACGATTTTTCCGGAATAGCTACTACTACCATAATTATAGATGGCCAGGAAGTTGCCACTACTACGATTGATTTGTTTGATTATTCTTTGGGCGTTCACACTTTAGTTATTGGCGCTCTTGATAAGGCCGGCAATTCAGGCCAGGCCCAGGTTAATTTTGAAATAATCGCCAATATTGATAGTACCATTGATGATATTGAAGAAATTCATGAACGGGGTTGGCTTAAAGGTAAAATTTATCAGCCGCTATTAATAAATACACTTAGATTATTAAAAATAGAGGAAAGATATTTTGCCAAAGAGGAAAAATTAACTGAAAAATTAATTGAAAAAACTGAAAAAGATAAGAAACTAAATCCCAAGCAAAAACAGAAGCTGATTGACCAATACAATAAAAAATTGAAAGATTTAAAGAAAAATAGGGATAAAGCTATCAGCCGCAGTTTAGATTTAATAGAGAAATTGTTAAATACCGCTAAAAAATTGAATCAGATAAATCAACAGGGATACGATATAATTATTAATAATATTAATTATTTAAGAGAAAATTTATGAATCAAAAAGTAAAAACAATTTTATTAATTTTTACAATTTTTTTGTTGACTATTATTTTTTCATTTATATTATCTCCAATTGGAGGATCTATTTATAAAGATATTTTGAATGGACATTGCGGCGGAGGTTTATTCTTATTAGAAATGGGAGATTCAAATTGTCAGACAGAAGGATTTATTTATTTTTATATTTTCTTCTTAACTATATTTAGTTTTATTTTATTAAGACAAAAAATAGCTTGGTATGTATTCGCAATAGGAAGTTTTATTTTTTGGTTATTAAGTTTATTTATGATATTTACTGAGAACTTAGATTATCAAAGGAATGTATATATTAGTGATTTAATTATAATGGTTTGTTTCTTTATTTTCGCTTGGCTCTTAGCTCAAGGCGGGTTGATAATCTATAGAAAATTAAAAAAGTAGGTTTATAAATTTGATTCAGTCGCAGGTTCCCGTTAGCCCCACCAGCGGCGGGGTTAGGGGACTACAGCTGTTTAATTTGGGACCGGGTCGTAGTCCTTTACGAGAGATTACCCCCGCTAAAAAGCCAAATTTTTGCAGGTATTAAATAAGCGGCTGGAAAAACTGCCTGAACAGCGGGCAAAATTTATTAAGCGCAGTTTAGATAATTTTATTAAACAGAGATTATGACCCTACCCCAAAAAATGTTAAAATAAAGGTAGGTAGGAAAATAAGGGAAATAAGGAAATTTAGTGGCTCAAATGAACTAAAAGAGCAAATTAATTAGGTGAATTGGGAATTTTATATCTTTAATTATAGATTTAGAAGTGGAATAAAGAGATTTAGGACTTTTTAATTCTTACTTCTTATTTAACAAAGTGTTTGATTATTTGCAAAAATTTAACCAATTGCCCAAAGGTTTGCGGGATAAAGTGTCGACAACTCCGGTTATGGCGGCGATTAATGAGCTGGAAAAGAAATATGGGTTGAATTTGGCGGCTACGGTTATGAAAGTGATGGTAAGGGAGATTAAACAGTCTGATTTAGCCGACTATTTTACGGAAAAAGAGAATTTGGACGCGGGCAAAGGGGAAGAACTGGCAAGGGTAATGGCAGAGAAAGTTTTTTTTGGCGTAAAAGATTATTTAGCGGCGGAAGGAGCCGGGAAACAGGAAAGGGGAGTTCTCCGCCAAGACGTTCGTCCCGAAGCCGGTTTGGTTGAGCCGACCGAAGCCGGATCGGAAGTTCGGGGCAAAAAAGAAAAACCCCGGGAGACCCAAGCAAGAACGGAAGCCGGCAGGGAAGGGGCTCCGGTTGTCAAAGGAGCGAGTTTTTTCTTTTCCCCCGAGGACGAAGAGGAAATAAGGGAATTGACAAAAAAGATAAACGGAGACCCGAAAGTGGTTTTAACGGATGAGCAAATCAAAGAAAAGTTAGACAAAATTATTGGTTCTATCCAGATAAATTTTGGCAGCCAACAGCTTTCCGACCGCTTCCAAAGTATTTTAAAAACTTATCTGCGCGGCATAAGGGACAGAATTGAAATCAAACAGACTTTAAAGAAGGCCTTTGCCGAGGGTGGTTTGGGTTTTGACGACGCTTCAGCCGACGAGGTTTTGAAAGTCGCGGATAGCGTTGCGGGAGGAAAAGAAATTCCGGCAAGGCCGCCGGTAAAAATAAAACTGCCGGAAGACAAAATTTTGGGCAAGGAAACGGCGGAAAAAACTGCCGCTCTGAAAGATATCGGGATGCGCGACATTGATTACAGTTTTTCTTCTTTGCTGGCCGAGAAAGAAAGGGAGAAAAAAGAACCGGCAAAATTGGATCCCGGGCGTGAAATCGCTCCTCCGCCTCCGGCGATTGCGGCCAGCCAGCCCGAACCAGAAGCGATAAAGGAAGCTGAATCGGGACAGGCAAAATCGGAAGTCTTGGCGAAAGATTCTGTTGCCGCTCCGGCGCCGGAATTTAAAAAGCCGGCCGCAAAAGCGCCTTTGCGGGCGCCGACTCCGGTTCAATCATCCGGGAAGAAAAGAATGGAAGATGTAAAATACGTTCCGCCAAAAGTGATGAATCCGATTGACGAATTGCGGTATATGGATTTGGTTAACTTTCGCCGCCTTAGCCCGGAAACGGGGAAACAGGCGGCAAAGGTAAAGGAAAAAATCAATCTACTGGAAGAAGAAAATTACAGCCGGCGGACCGAAGGGATAAAGGGATGGCGGCAAAGCCCGGTGAATAAATTATACCTTTCTATCGGCCAACAAAGCATTGGCGAGAATAAGCCGATTGATGTTATAATAGAAGAAAGGAAAAAGGCCGGCCAGGATTATTTAACCTTGGAAGAGTTTAAAGCCATAATGGATTTAAACAAAGAATTGAGATTCTAATTTATTAATTGCTAATCACTAATTAACTAATCACTAACAGCGTGCAGCAGTTTACCATTCCACAATTTATCGATGTTGAAGACAAAATAATCGGCCCGATAACAACCCGCCAGTTCATAATTTTACTGGCCGGATTTCTAATAATGGGCATAAGTTATAAAATATTTGATTTTTCCTTATTTCTGACTATAAGCATTCTAACTTTAATAATAACCGGAGCTTTCTCCTTTGTCAGGATAAACGGCCGGCCTTTTCACTTCTTTGTTTTAAATGTCATCCAGACCATAAAGAGGCCGGGATTGCGGGTGTGGCGCAATGAATTTTTTCCGCAGGAATCCCAAGGATACGAAATGAACGAGAAAGAAATAATAAAACAAACTCCGCTTCCGATCCCCAAAACAGAGCCGAGCCTCTCCCGGTTGGCAGAATTGTCCTTAATGGTTGACACACGGGGAGAGTATAAGGGAGATAAAGAAGGGGAAACAAAAATTAAGGCCATCAGGCAGGCTTCTTAAATTTATGGCTAAAGCCGTTAAAACCAAATCAATAGTCTCTTCCCAAAAATATTTGGACATTGCTGAAATAAGGGAGGACACGGTAATTATGCGGGATTATACCTTGCGGGCGGTTTTGTTGGTTTCTAGCGTTAATTTTGCCCTGAAAAGCGAAGACGAACAGGAAGCGATAATTTCTTCTTACGTGAGTTTTTTAAACAACATTGATTTTCCCATTCAAATTGCGATTCAATCCCGAGAACTTGATATTAACGGTTATCTTGAGCAGTTGAAGCAGAAGGAAAAGGAACAGACAAACGAGCTTTTAAAAATCCAAACGGCCGAATATACCCAATATATAGAGGAATTGGTTTCTATGGCGAAAATCATGAATAAGCGTTTTTATGTGGTCATTCCCTATAATCCGGCATCGGACAAGAAAAAAAATTTTTTCTCTTCGCTTTGGGAAATTTTAAAACCGGCGACCTTAATTAAAATGAGAGAGGAAAAATTTTTAAAATATAAAGACGAGTTGGGAAGGCGGGTGGATAATGTTATAAATAATTTGTCTTCAGCCGGCTTAAACGCCGTTCAGCTTGATACGCAAAGTTTGATAGAGCTTTATTACAACACCTATAATCCGAAAACTTCAAAAAATCAAAGGCTGGCCGACACAAAAGATTTGCGGGTGGCAGAATAGCCTATAAAAAAATATGCCAAATTTTAATAAAGAAAATATAATAAAAGAGACGGAGGCAATAAAAGAGGAACCGCCTATTGAAGCCAATCCGGAGGCAGCAAGGGAGGTCATAGAGGAAGAAAAAACTTTCCGGCGGGGCGTTCTCTCAATAAATGATTTAATCGCTCCGGCCAGCATGGAGGTTACTTCTGATTATTTAAGGCTGGGAGAAAAATATATCCGCACCATTTTTGTTATAAATTATCCCCGTTACATAACGGTTGGTTGGTTCGCGCCGATCATCAATTTAAATTCCACTTTTGACGTGGCCATGTTTTTTTATCCCGTGAGCAGTTCCTTGATTTTAAAGCAGCTTAAAAACAAGGTCGGGGCGCTGGAAGCCCAGATTGTTTCTGACGCCGAGAAGGGAGCGGCCCGCGATCCATTGCGGGAAACCGCCCTAAGGGATATTGAAGCCTTGCGGGACGCCTTAACCCAGGGCATAGAAAAATTTTTCCAGTTTTCTTTGTATGTGACAATTTATGCCGACAGCAAAGAAGAATTAAACCAATTGTCGGATAAAGTTGAAAATATTTTTGGCTCCCGTTTGGTTTATTCAAAAAAAGTTTTTTATCAGTCCGAACAGGGATTCAATTCTACCTTGCCGTTGGCTAATGATGAGTTGTATATCACTTTTAACATGAATTCTTCGCCCGTAGCTTCTTCTTTCCCCTTCATTTCCTCGGAATTGACTTCTGACAACGGCATTCTTTACGGCATAAACAGGCACAATAACAGCTTGATTTTGTTTGACCGCTTCAGCTTACAAAACGCCAATACGGTGGTTTTCGCCACTTCCGGAGCCGGCAAAAGTTATGCCATAAAACTTGAAGTCCTGCGTTCCCTGATGTTGGGCACGGACGTGATAATTATTGACCCGGAGCATGAATACAAGCATTTGTCGGATGCGGTGGGCGGAACTTATATTAATATTTCCTTATCAAGCGAAAACAAAATCAACCCTTTTGACCTGCCCCGGGCCATAGGCGGCGATGCCAAACCGGGAGATATAATCCGGAGCGCCGTAATCACGCTTAAGGGTTTGGTAAGGCTGATGCTCGGCGGCTTAAACCATGAAGAAGATTCTATCGTTGACCGCGCTTTATTGGAGACCTACGCCAAAAAGGATATTACGCCGGAATCAGACCTTTCCCAAATAGAGCCGCCGATTATGCAGGATTTTCAGGAGATTTTGGATGGGATGGAAGGCGGCGCGGACCTGGCCTTGCGCCTGCGCAAATATACCGAGGGCACATTTGCCGGGCTTCTTAACAACCTTACGAATGTGGAAATGAATAACCAGCTGGTCTGCTTTTCCGTCCGTGATCTGGAGGACGAATTAAGGCCGATGGCTATCTATACGATTGTTAATTATATTTGGAATATTGTCAGATCGGAAACAAAGAAGAGGGTTTTGGTGATTGACGAAGCCTGGTGGCTGATGCAACACGAGGATAGCGCCAAATTTATTTTTGCCTTGGTCAAACGTTGCCGCAAATATTATTTGGGCGTGACGACGATCACCCAGGACGTCAACGACTTTTTAACTTCGCCTTATGGCCAGGCGATTGTTACCAATTCTTCCCTACAACTTCTTTTGAAGCAGTCGCCGGCGTCCATTGATTTGATCCAAAAAACTTTTGCCCTAACCGAAGGGGAAAAATATCTTTTGCTGGAAGGCGGAGTGGGCGAAGGCATATTTTTTGCTGGTCGCAAGCACGCGGCCATAAAAATCGTGGCTTCCTACACCGAAGACCAGCTTATTACTTCCGATCCCCGCCAGCTATTGGAAATTGAAGAGGCTAAAAAAGAATTTGAAGCCAGTTTGGAAAAGGGGGGTGAAAATGAAGAGGAAGCTAATCCAGAAGAGGCAGGAGTTTAATATTATTTTTTAGGAAATTGAATAGCCAATAACTAATAATCAAATTTTAATAACCGAACTATTTGATTATTGGTTATTAGAATTTGTTTGGTTATTGTCTGCCTGCCGGCAGGCAGGTTTCTTGGTTATTGATTATTTTCAATTTATGACAAAAAAGCTCTTAAATTTATTGATAGCGGTAATTTTTTTGGCGGCTTTGGCCGGGATTGTCTATGTTTTGTTTTTTTATGATTTTACCGGCAAAAATATGGGCGGCGAAGAAAGAGAAATTTTTTCCCCGCCGGAAGAATTTCGGGAGGAGGGTGAAATAATGGTTTTGTCCAGTGAAAATCAGAAAAATTTAACGGAAGGCAAGGGGGAAATGAGCCAGAGTGAAATTACCCGGGAAAATTTAAAAAGAATGGCCGCTTTTTTTGCCGAAAGATTTGGTAGTTATTCCAACCATTCCAATTACAATAACATTTTTGATTTAAAGATTTTTATGACCGGCTCAATGCAGGTCTGGGCTGATAAATTTGTGGAGGAAACCAAAGCCGGGCGGGGGGCAAGCGATGTTTATTACGGCGTTACTACCAAAGCTGTGGCGGCCGAAATAAGTGGGATTGACGAAGGCGCGGGGCGGGCGGAAATTTTGGTAAAAACCCAAAAAAGGGAAGCTAGCGGAACCATGGAAAATTCCCTGGTGTCCTATCAGGATATTTTGTTGTTTTTCATTGAGGAAAATAATTTTTGGAAAGTAGACAGGGCCGAGTGGCAAACAGAATAAATTTTGCGCTTTTTAAGAAACT
Organism: Patescibacteria group bacterium; assembly: GCA_028711655.1. NCBI lineage: Bacteria > Patescibacteria group bacterium. The sequence continues at coordinate 7,446 of JAQTRU010000007.1, read as the reverse complement.
AATTTATGCCTCTTCAAAAAAAAGTTTATTCCGCCAGAAATAAATTTACGGGCGGGGCGGGCAAGGCAAAATTTCCCACAAAATTATTTATAGTTGCCGCTTTGGGCAATTTTATTTTGCTGTTTTTATTTTTTTTGATATTAAAGTCCGCTTTTAGCGTTTCTTGGGATAATAATGGCCAAACAGCCGCAAGCCGCCGAGGCGGTTATGGGGACGGAGACCCTCTGATAACCAGAGCGTCCGGACTAAGAGACGTTTTGGATGGCCCGATTATAAACGGCCTTGACCCCAGTTTGGGACCGAACGAAGCGGCGGTCACAATTGTCTATTTCGCGGATTATGAATGCGGTTATTGCCAAGAGCAGGAGGCGGTAATAAAAAAAATAATGGAGAAATATGAAGATAAGATACGTTTAATTTGGAAAGATTATCCGGAAAAAGATTCCGGCGCCAATTCTTTCTCCGCGGCCGCGGCCGGACGTTGCGCGCAAGAACAAGGGCGGTTTTGGGCCTTTCATGACCAACTCTTTCAGAATGGCGACAAGCTGGGCGGGGATTTATTCCTGGATTTGGCCGAAAAATTAAATTTAAGAAAAAGCTTATTTTCCGAGTGTCTGGAGGACGAAGAAACCGCCCGACTAGTAAGGAATAATATTTTAGAGGCGGAAATTTTAGATATAAAAGGAGTGCCGTTTATTTTTGTTAACAAAGAAGAAATAATGGGCGAAGCGACAGAGGAGGATTTAGAGACAATAATAAAAGCGGAACTTGATAAGTTATAAATTATTATGTCGAACAAAACTCAAAATATTTACGTTTGTTCAAATTGCGACGCCCAATTTTCCAAGTGGAGCGGGCGTTGTTTGGAATGCGGCTCTTGGGGGACTTTGAAAATGCAGACCCTGGAGCAGAAAGAAATTGATTATCGCCTTGGCGGGAAGGCGGAAGAAAAAAAAATAAGCCAGGCGGAAATTATTGATTTGAATAAAATAAGGGAAAACGGGCTGGAGAGGATTAGGACAAATATTTCCGAGTTGGATCGGGTTTTGGGCGGGGGAGTTGTGCCCGGCTCCCTGGTTTTGCTCGCCGGCGAACCGGGGATTGGCAAATCAACGATTGTTGCCCAGCTGGCCGATGCCGTTGGCTCAAACCGCGGCGATGTTATTTACCTTAGCGGCGAGGAATCAGCCGGCCAGATTAAAGCGCGTCTAGCCAGGTTAAAATGCAATTTGGAAAAAATTAAATTTATCAGCGAAACTAACGTGGAAAAAGCCATAGCCACTATTGTAGCCCTGAAGCCTATTTTAGTTATTATTGATTCAATCCAGGCGGTCTATTCGGCCGATGTTTTAGCCGAAGCCGGCGGTCTTAATCAAATCAGAGCTTCGGCCGTAAAATTTTTAGAAATCGCCAAAGAGAATAATATTGCCATTATTTTGGTCGGCCATATAACCAAGGACGGCCAAATCGCCGGTCCGAAGTCTTTGGAGCATATTGTTGATACCGTGATTTATTTGGAAACGGAAGCCGCCAATAATTATCGCGTGCTGCGGGCGATAAAGAATCGTTTTGGCTCTGTTAATGAATTGGGAGTTTTTGAAATGACCGGTTCGGGTTTTGCTGAGATTGCCAACCCGGGAGCGGTTTTTATAGAAACTAGCGGACAAAAAATAACCGGTTCGGTTATCAGCAGTGTTTTGGAAGGCACCCGCCCTTTTCTGGTTGAAATTCAAGCTCTGGTGACCAAAACGGTTTTTGGTTATCCGCAGAGGAAATCTTCCGGATTTGACTTAAATAGGCTGCAGGTTTTGGCCTCGGTTTTGACCAAGAGGGCCAAAGTCAATCTTTTGAATCAGGATATAATTTTAAACGTTGTCGGCGGCCTCAGAGTTAATGACCCGGCCCTGGATTTAGCGGTTTGCCTAGCTATAACTTCCAGCCTTCTTAATCAGGTTATTAACAGAAAAACTTTGGTTTTAGGCGAAGTTGGCCTGGGCGGGGAAGTGCGCAATGTTTCCAAACCGGAACAGAGATTGGCGGAAGCGGAAAAATTAGGGTTTGTCCAGGCGATGGTTCCGGATTATCAGGTGAAGGCAAAAAAATTAAAGCTGATAAAAATAAAAAATTTGGAAGAAATGGTTGGTCGCCTAGCGCGTATCGCGTAACGCATATCTCATATCTCATATCGCATATCGCATAACGCGTAACGCATAGTAATTACATGGATTTTCATGTAGAATTAAAAAATTTAATGCATCAATATGTTAAGTATGTTTATAAAATAACTAAAAATTTTCCTAGAGATGAATTGCATGGCGTGACTTCACAGCTACGTCGAGCCGTACTTTCTGTCATACTTAATTACACAGAAGGCTTTGCCAGGAGAAGAGGGGCGGATTGCAAAGTGTACAAGAATTTTCTAGAAATTGCTTATGGCTCGCTTAAAGAGTCGGAATATTTAATCTACTTTTCTTATACCTAGAATTATATTGCCAGAAATGATTACGAAAATTTATCGCAATTGGCTGATAAAATAGGCGGAATGTTATGGGGAACATTAAGTAAGATATAATGCGATTAGCGATATGAGATGCGTGATATGAGAATTTTGCCAAAATCTTTTTATAATAAAAATACGCTACAAGTTGCCCAAGATCTCTTGGGCTGTTTTTTGGTAAGGAAAAACCCCCGCCCCCGACCCCTCCCCCGCTCCTCGCGTCGCGGGAGAGGGGAGAGCACTCTAAGATGTAAAATTGTGGAAGTAGAAGCTTATAACGGGCCGAGGGACTTAGCTTCTCACGCCAGCCGGGGCCGGACAAAAAGAAACAGCGTAATGTTTGGCGGACCGGGCAAAATTTATGTTTATTTTACTTACGGCATGCATTATATGTTAAATATCGTGACAGAAGAAAAAGATTATCCGGCCGCGGTTTTAATCAGAGCTATATCATGTAACATAAAACATAAAACACATAACAAGGCAAAAAATAAGAGCTTACTGACGAATGGACCAGCTAAACTGACAAAAGCTTTAGGTGTAGATAAATCTTTCAATAGTCTACCTATTTATGTAAAAAAATACGGCCTCTGGATTGAGAGCCGCATCAAAGATGAAAAACCGAAAATAGTTAAAACAAAAAGAATTGGCGTTGACTACGCGGGAAGGTATAAGGATGAAAAATGGCGGTTTTATATAAGGGGCAATGAGTTTATTTCTAAAAAATAAAAGGGCTTTGGATTTACTACCGGTCAGTAAATCTTCAGCCCTTTGTTGCGTCTTGATGTTTCGCTTCAATGTTCGGCCAGCTGTGGCAGTTTCATGCCCAGCTTTCCGGCGATTTCTCTGATCATGGGGTTATTCGGGTTTGCCTCCAGACAGCCGTGGAGATTGAAGGTTGGCGTCCTATCTCCATTACGTACCGGGGTTTTGAGAGCTTCTTCCATTATTCCTATAAAAGACTCTCTCGCCAGTAGGAATCCTTCTCCTCCGCCGTTGCCATCGCTTTCTGTTATGACTTTGATGACGCGAGAAGATGGCGTATCTTCCCGAATGCATTGCCCGGAGATCGGGTCTTCAAATTTTTTCCCCGAACGATTTTTTAAATAAACTTCGCCCATATAGTGCCTTACTCCTCCTGGGCTTTTACAAAGCCCTGATAAAGATTGGCGTCCAGACAAATGGTATTGCCCTCGGTTTTTTGTTTAGTCAAAAGGACTCTTTTTATCCCCCTCCTTTCCAGAGCCTTTTATTTTTTTCTTCTCACCCCCATGAGATAGGTATGTAAAGATCATTTATTTCTTATTTATCAGTATAGAGCAAAAATCAACCCTTGTCAATGTGTTAATACGATGATATGGTGGCAAAAAGAATTACTCTAGATGGACGCTTTTTTCCCAATCTCCTAATTTTTCCGCCAGTAAAGGATAATTTTTTAAACCGGGGTCTTTATTTATAATTTCTATCGCTTCCTCCCGCGCCTCTTTCATCAGTTTATAGTCAAATAAAGAGGCGATTTTTAATTGAGGGAAGCCCTTTTGGGCCGTGCCGTAAATTTCGCCCGCGCCCCGGAATTTCAAATCCATTTTTGCCAGAGTGAAGCCGTCCTGGCAATTTACCAGCGTCTCTAGCCGTTTTAAGGTTTTGTCAGCCGAGTTTTCCGTGAAAAGAAAGCAATAAGATTGATGCTGGCTTCGTCCGACCCGGCCGCGAAACTGGTGAAGCTGGGCCAGGCCGAAACGTTCCGCGCCTTCAATCATCATAATCGCGGCGTTTGGCGCATCCACTCCGACCTCCACGACTGAAGTGGAGACCAGGATTTTAATTTTATTATCAAGGAATTCCCGCATAATTTTTTCTTTTTCCGGCGGCTTAATCCGACCGTGCAAAATGCCGATATTTAAATCAGGAAAAATTTGTTTATCCAGCTTTTCAAATTCCTGTTTTACGGATTTTACTCCAAGCTTATCAGAATGGTCGATTAAAGGGCAGATGACAAATACCTGGCGGCCGCTATCTATCTGCTGTCTGATAAAAGCATAAGCCTTTTCTCTTTTTTCCTCCGGCACAATTTTCGTCATAACCGGCTTCCTGCCCTTCGGCAGCTGGTTGATAATAGAAAGGTCTAAATCGCCGTACAAAGCCAGGGCCAAAGAGCGGGGGATAGGCGTGGCGGTCATTGACAGTAAATGCGGACTAAGCGCGGACTGATGCGGACTTTGGCGGACTGATGCGGACTTTTTCGTGTCAACAAAACGTTCAATTTGAACATCATTATTTGCGAAATTAACTAACAAAGCTAGTTTATATTCAGAGCCTTTCAGATAATGCCAGACTTGTTGCTTTTCAAATTTCCCGATAAAGGGCAGTTTTTTTATTTCTAAAATAACTTTATCATCGATGATAAAGTCAGGTCTGTAGATGCTAATTTTTTTATCATCATATTTTATCTCAATAGATTTTTCTTTAGTAAAAGATAATCCAACTTTTTCAAATTTTTTTTCCAAGGCCTTTTGATAAATTACTTCTTTATGCCCCAAACCCAACTGTTTTTTAACATTAAAAATCGCCCCTCTGATTTTATAAGTAATTTTTTCATACAACAATTTCCCCTCATCTTCCGCTTCCTCCCCGCCGGTCCGCATAGGTCCCCGCCGGTCCGCATAGGTCCGCGTTAAGAGCGCAGCTCTTTGCTCCACACCGAATCTATGTTGTTCGTCAATTATGGCTAGCCCCAAATTATTAAATTCTATCTTTTCCTGGATTAAGGCATGCGTGCCGATAATAATATCTGAATTATGAATTAAGAATAAGGAATCAGGGGTTTTCATCTTTTTATTTTCTTTCTGATTCTTAATTCCTAATTCATAATTCGCCCTTTTTTCGCTTCCAGTTATTAAACCAATTTTAACGTCAAAATTACTCAACAGTTGGCAAATTGTGCTGTAATGCTGATGGGCCAAAATTTCCGTTGGCGCCATCAAGACTGCTTGATAATTATTTAGGGCAACGTTAAGCATGGCAATTAGGGCAACAACCGTTTTGCCGCTGCCAACGTCTCCGGAAAGAAGCCGAGACATCGGTTTGTCTTTGCCTATATCCTTAAGAATTTCCCAGGCAGACTTTCGCTGAGCGTCAGTTAATGCCCAGGGCAGGGAATTGACGAATTTTTTTGTAGTTTCTTCTGAAAAGGGAATTGGCTTAGCTTGGCTTGCTTCAAGCTCTTTTTTTACGAGTTGGGACTGGAGCTGGATTATAAAAAGTTCATTAAAGGATAGGCGTCTTCGCGCAGTTTCAATTTCGGTTTTTGTTTTCGGGAAATGGATTTTGGCTATAGCCTCGCTTAAATCAAAGAGTCGCAGATTTTTTTTCATGTCAGGCGGCAGCCAATCAGATATCTGTTTCGCTGCGCCGATAATCTGTTTAATAAGAAATCTTATTTGTTTTTGCGTGAGATTGGCGGTTAAGTGGTAATTAGGCACCAGACCTTGGGTATGAAAACCTTGCTGGCCGGCAATTTTTTCATAGGTAGGAGATTTCATAACCAAACCGCTTGCGTCTTCTTCTATTTTTCCTGCTAAAGAAACCTTATCGCCAACTTGTAGGTTGCGGGCGATAAAGGGCTGGTTAAACCAAATAACTTTTAAGGTTTCCGTATCATCAGTAATTAGCGCTTCCGTGATATACATCCTTCTCCGCCAACTCTTTTTATTTTGAATCAGTTCAATCCGGCCGACAATATTAGCGCTGGTTTCAGACTGAAGCTTATCAATAGGCGTTAAATGGGTAAAATCATCATAGCGGAAAGGGAAATAAAAAAGCAAATCGCGCACCGTCGTTATACCCAATTTATTTAAATATTTAGCCGTGGTTTTGCCCACGCGGCTGATATTTATTATGTCCGTGTCCAGGGTTAACATGAATATATTTTAGCATATAAACACAAAAACACGGAAACACGAAAACAAAAAATAATCCTAATTTCTCGGGACTGTTTTTTGTGCCCTTAAGCAGGAAACCCGCCCTATAAGGGCGCGAGAAAGGTCGCCCCGCTATCCGGCGGGGATTTCGTCGCTTTCCCGCAAGTCTGCGGGACAGGCGCTCCTCAAAACTTACTAAACAATTTTTGTGCACCCGATAGGAACCCCGCATCAACATTCGCTTCGCTCATGTTGGGCGGGGCAGGTCGAACCAAAACTCTTTGATTTTTCCTTTCTGGTGCCCCTGCTAGGAATTGAACCTAGATTTTGGGATCTCCGCCTCCGCTAAAGCTTCGGCGGACAAGCGCAATCCTGTGCTTTATCTGTGCTCTCGGCAGGAATCGAACCTGCATTGCAAGATCCGCAATCTTGTGTCCTATCCATTGAACGACGAGAGCTTAGTTTAAGTGCCCTCAAGAGGATTCGAACCCCTGATCTTCGGCTCCGGAAGCCGACGTTCTATCCAGCTGAACTATGAGGGCATGGGCGTTGACGGGCGGGTATCCAATTGAGCCATAAGGGCATTTTTAATCTTTTACCATTTATAGGAAAAAATAGCAATATAAATCCCGCACCTTTTTGTTCTTGTGTTTATATTTAATAAAAATATTAATTTTATGGTTATTTTGCAAAAAAATCGTTATTTTATAAAAGATGCGGGACAAATAAAAACCCAAAAAAACAAGAATGTTTCTCGGGCAATATTTTGATAAAAAATTTAAATTTATTCCACTTTCGGCGCTCCGCCCGCATCAGATGGCGGAGTTTCCTCTTTTTTGCTTCCGGCAAAAGCCCCGATGAAAGCGATGATGGCGAAAATAAGGGCCACTACGGCTGTCCAGGGCATGCCAGCGCCCCAATACAGCCAAGCCGTTAAGGCCAGAAGAATAACCCCGATCATTATGCGGACATTTTTTCCCGTCATAAATTTGGCTTTTTGCTCCGCGTTTGAGCCGCGGAGCAAAATTT